>NZ_JBJGYN010000029.1:0-60256 GCF_054050015.1 Geodermatophilus sp. SYSU D01176
CCGGCGGGGGTGCCCCCCGCCCCAGCCCGTGCGTCGTCCACCCCCGCCGGCGGCCCGCCCCCCCCCCACCCCCACCTCAGCGGACGTCGCACACCAGGGCGGTGGGGGTGCCGGCGACCCGGGTGACGACGACGGTCGCCGTCCCCGCGCCCGGGCCGCGCAGCTGCCGGGCGAGGGTCTCCGGCTCGATCGGCGAGCCGCGCTTCTTGACCACCACCCGGCCGACGCCGCGGGCGCGCAGCAGCGCCTTCAGCTTCTTGAGGTTGAACGGCAGCACCTCGTCGACCCGGTACGAGGAGACCCAGGGGCTGTCGGTCCCGGTGTCGGAGGTCAGGTAGGCGATCGTCGGGTCGACGAGCGTGGCGCCGAGGTCGGCGGCGACCAGCGACACCAGGCCCGAGCGGATGACGGCCGGGTCCGGTTCGTGCAGCCACCCGCGCACCGGTCCGGACGGCGCGGGACCGGGGTCGGCGTCCGCGGTCAGCTCGAGCACCGCGCCGTCGCGCACCAGGGACGCCCGTCGCCGGACCGTCGAGACCCCGCGGCCCCACAGCAGCGCCTCGACGATCGAGCCGCCGGCCGACACCCACTCGGCCTCCACCCCGGCCGGCACCCGCTCGTGGTCCAGGCCCGGCGCCACCTTCACCACCGCGTGCGGCACCCTCTCCAGCAGCGCCTCGACCGTCGACCAGGGCGGCGACCAGCGGTCGGGGTCCAGCTGCCGCCGTCCCCCTGCCCGCCGGGCCGGGTCGAGGACCGCGGCGCCGCAGCCGGCCACCTCGCCGCCGCGCGCCGCGTCGACCAGCTCCACGGCGTCGCCGGCGACCACCCACACCCGGTCGGCCACCCCGAGCGCCTCGGCGTTCGCGGCGGTGAGCTCACGGGCGACGGGGTCGGTGTCGACGGCGAGCACGGTGGCCCCCGCCCGTGCCAGTGCGACGGTGTCGGTGCCGGAGGCGCAGCCGAGGTCGACGACGCTGTCGAGGCCCCACCCACCCGCCTCCCCGGACAGCAGGCGCTGCGCCCGCCGGGCCGCCAGCGCCGGGCGGCCGGCCTGCTCGAGGGTGTCGGCGGTGAGGAGCAGGACGTCGGCGTCGGCGCCGAACACCGGCCGCGCCCGTGCGCGCAGCCGCGCCAGTTCCCAGGCCGGGCCGGCGTGCTCGGGCCCCACCTCCGCCCGCAGCCGCGCCAGGCCGGTCAGCAGGTCGGTGCCCTCGGCGAGCAGCGCGGCGGCCCGCGCCGCGGCCGCCGTCCCCTCGGGGGTGCGCAGCCAGCGGAGCTGCCCCAGCGCGTCGTCGGACACGCAGGACAGGGTGGCGCACGGGCGCGTCACCGGCTCAGGGGACCCGGTTGAGTGGCTGGCACTCTCCTGGGTAGAGTGCCAATCGACACGGGCATCCGGTGCCTGACCCCCGCGACGGCAGGCTCCGCAGCACCGTGCCACAGCATCAGTGCACGACCCACCAGCCGTCCGATCCCGAAGGGGGCGTCACCTCGTGACGACCGCTACCAAGGTCAACATCAAGCCGCTCGAGGACCGTGTCGTGGTCCAGGCCAACGAGGCCGAGACCACCACCGCCTCCGGCCTGGTCATCCCGGACACCGCCAAGGAGAAGCCGCAGGAGGGCACGGTCGTGGCCGTGGGCCCCGGTCGCGTCGACGACAACGGCAACCGCGTCCCGCTCGACGTCAGCGTCGGCGACGTGGTCATCTACTCCAAGTACGGCGGCACCGAGGTCAAGTACGCCGGCGAGGAGTACCTGGTGCTCTCCGCCCGCGACCTGCTCGCCGTCGTGGAGAAGTGACCGCACTTCCCCGCTAGGCACCCACACGACCGCCCCGGCGACCCGAACTGACCGGGTCCCGGGGCGGTCGTCGTCCCACCCCGTCGTTCCCGGATCGGAAGGGCCCCATGGCCAAGATCATCAAGTTCAACGAGGACGCCCGCCGCTCGCTCGAGCGCGGCGTGGACAAGCTCGCCGACGCGGTCAAGGTGACCCTCGGCCCGCGCGGGCGCAACGTCGTCCTCGACAAGAAGTTCGGCGCACCGACCATCACCAACGACGGCGTGACCATCGCCCGCGAGGTCGAGCTCGAGGACCCGTACGAGAACCTCGGTGCCCAGCTGGCCAAGAACGTCGCCACCAAGACCAACGACGTCGCCGGCGACGGCACCACCACCGCCACCGTGCTGGCCCAGGCCCTGGTGCACGAGGGCATGCGCAACGTCGCCGCGGGCGCCAGTCCGACGGCGTTGGGCGCCGGCATGCGCGCCGCCGCCGACGCGGTCACCCAGGCCCTCGACGAGGTCGCCATCCCGGTCTCCGACCAGGCGGCCATCGCCGGCGTGGCCACCATCTCCGCGCAGGACGCCGAGGTGGGTGAGCTGATCGGCCAGGCCATGGAGAAGGTCGGCAAGGACGGCGTCATCACGGTCGAGGAGAGCAACACCCTCTCCACCGAGCTCGACGTGACCGAGGGCGTGCAGTTCGACAAGGGCTACCTCTCGCCCTACTTCGTCACCGACCAGGAGGCGATGGAGGCCGTCCTCGACGACGCCCTCGTGCTGCTGGTCCAGGGCAAGATCAGCGCGCTGGCCGACCTGCTGCCGCTGCTGGAGAATGTGCTGTCCACGGGCGGCCGGCCGCTGCTGATCGTCGCCGAGGACGTCGAGGGCGAGGCGTTGTCCACCCTCGTGGTGAACTCGATCCGCAAGACGATCAAGGTCGTCGCGGTCAAGTCGCCCTACTTCGGCGACCGCCGCAAGGCGTTCATGACCGACCTCGCCGTCGTCACCGGCGGCCAGGTGGTCAGCGAGGACGTCGGCCTCAAGCTCGACCAGGTCGGCCTCGAGGTGCTCGGCACCGCACGCCGGGTCACCGTCACCAAGGACGACACGACGATCGTCGACGGCGGCGGCACCGGTGAGGCCATCGGCGACCGGGTGGCGCAGATCCGCCGCGAGATCGAGGCGACCGACTCCGACTGGGACCGCGAGAAGCTGCAGGAGCGGCTGGCCAAGCTCGCCGGCGGCATCGGCGTGATCCGCGTCGGCGCGGCCACCGAGGTCGAGATGAAGGAGAAGAAGCACCGCATCGAGGACGCCATCGCCGCCACCCGCGCCGCGGTGGAGGAGGGCGTCGTCCCCGGTGGCGGCTCGGCGCTGGTCCACGCGGCCGCGGCGATCGACTCCCTCGACCTCAGCGGTGACGAGCTGACCGGTGCCCGTGTGGTCCGCCGGGCGCTGGACGCCCCGCTGGTCCGGATCGCCGACAACGCCGGGTTCGAGGGCCAGGTCGTGGTGGCCAAGGTCCGCGAGGCCGGTGTCGGC
The DNA here is from genome assembly GCF_054050015.1 of Geodermatophilus sp. SYSU D01176. NCBI lineage: Bacteria > Bacillati > Actinomycetota > Actinomycetes > Geodermatophilales > Geodermatophilaceae > Geodermatophilus > Geodermatophilus sp. SYSU D01176. Next base: position 3,332 of record NZ_JBJGYN010000029.1, read on the forward strand.
CAGGGCTTCAACGCCGCGACCGGCGAGTACGGCGACCTGGCCGCCCAGGGCGTCATCGACCCGGTGAAGGTCACCAAGGCCGCGCTGGGCAACGCCGTCTCGATCGCCGCGATGGTGCTGACCACCGACTCCGCCGTCGTCGAGGCGCCGGAGGAGGAGCACGACCACGCCGGCGCCGGGCACCACACCCACGGCCACTCGCACGGCCACGGGCACAGCCACTGAACCGACCCGGCCGCCACGCGTGATCAGCTGAGCTGATCGTGCGGCCTCCTGGCTCACCGTCGACCGTGAGCCAGGAGGCACGACGGTGAGCCAGGACGGCGCCGAGGCCGGCGGCAGATCAGCGGTCCTCGCTCCCGGCGGTCACCGGAACTTGTGCGTGAGGCTCTCCATCGTGCGGGCCACCGAGGCGATCTTGACGTGCGAGAGCCCGCTCGTCGCGCCGGCGGCCAGCATCGCCTCGTGCGCCGCGCGCAGGGTCGCCCAGACGGCGTCGTCGTCCCCCTCGAGGGTCGTGCCGAGGGCGCCCACCTCGTGGCGGAGCCCGGAGGCCTGGATGACCCGGACGGCGGCCTCGACGTACGCGTGCGGGTCGTCGGCGGTACCCGGTGGCGAGGGGGCCACCTGGAGCTCGGCGATCACGGCCGCTCCTCGACCACCTCGGCCACGCTGCCCTCGCTGCGCTCCGCGAGCACCGCGGTCCACTCGGCGATCCGCCGGGCGACGTCCTGCTCGGTCAGGCCCGCGTCGGCCAGCACCTGGCCGACGCTGCCGTGCTCGAGGAACGCCTGCGGCAGGCCCAGCGCCCGCAGCGGGACGTCGACCCCGCGGTCCTGCAGCGCCTGGCTCAGCGTGGTGCCCACGCCACCGGCCCGGCCGCCGTCCTCGACGGTGACCACCAGCCGGTGCGCGGCCGCGAGGTCGACCAGCTCGGGCGCGACCGGCAGCACCCAGCGCGGGTCGACGACGGTCACCTCGATGCCGTGGTCGGTGGCGCGGTCGGCGGCGGCCAGGCACATCGGGACCATCGAGCCGACGGCGACCAGCAGCACCTCCTGCCGATCCCCGCGGCGCAGCACGTCGACCGGCCCGCGCCGCTCCAGCGCCGGGACGTCGACCGGCGGGGTGCCCTTCGGGAATCGGACGACGCTCGGCCCGTCGGTCACCTCGACGGCCTCCCGCAGCGCCTCCCGCAGCGTCGGCTCGTCACGCGGCGCGGCCAGCCGCAGCCCGGGGACGACGGAGAGGATCGACATGTCCCACATGCCGTTGTGCGAGGCGCCGTCGCTGCCGGTGACGCCGGCCCGGTCCAGGACGACGGTGACCGGCTGGCGGTGCAGCGCGACGTCCATGAGCAGCTGGTCGAACGCCCGGTTGAGGAAGGTCGAGTAGACCGCGACCACCGGGTGCAGCCCGCCCATGGCCAGGCCCGCGGCCGAGGTGAGCGCGTGCTGCTCGGCGATGCCGACGTCGTAGGTGCGCTCCGGGAAGCGCTCGGCGAAGGCGGCCAGGCCCGTCGGGTGCAGCATCGCCGCGGTGATCGCGACGACGTCGGAACGCTCCGCACCGATGCGCACCAGCTCGTCGGAGAAGGCCGTCGTCCAGTCGCGGCCGGCGCTGACGGTGCTGGCCCCGCTGTCGGGGTCGAAGACGCCGGTGGCGTGCCAGGCGTCGATCTGGTCGGTCTCGGCCGGTGGGTAGCCGAAGCCCTTGGTGGTGACCGCGTGCACGATGACTGGACCGCCGAAGGAACGGGCCCGGCGCAGCGCGGACTCCATGGCCCGGATGTCGTGCCCGTCGACCGGGCCGAGGTACTTCAGGCCGAGGTCCTCGAACATGCCCTGCGGCGAGAGGACGTCCTTGAGGCCCTTCTTGATGGCGTGCAGCGCGTCGTAGAGCGCCGAGCCGACCACCGGGGCGCGCTGCAGCGCGTGGCGCACCTGCAGCAGCGCCTGCTCGTAGCCCGGGCGCAGCCGCAGCGTGGCCAGCGCGTCGGCGACCCCGCCGATCGTCGGCGAGTAGGAGCGGCCGTTGTCGTTGACCACGATGACCACCGGGCGGTCCTGGGCGCCGGCGATGTTGTTCAGCGCCTCCCAGGCCATGCCCCCGGTGAGCGCGCCGTCGCCGATGACGGCGACGACGGGGCGCTGCTCGCCGCGGACGGCGAAGGCCTTGGCCAGCCCGTCGGCGTAGGACAGCGACGTGGAGGCGTGGCTGTTCTCCACCCAGTCGTGCTCGCTCTCGGCACGGCTCGGGTAGCCGGACAGGCCGCCGCGCTGGCGCAGCCGCTGGAAGTCCTCCACCCGGCCGGTGAGCATCTTGTGCACGTAGCTCTGGTGGCCGGTGTCGAAGACGATCGGCTCGCGCGGGGAGTCGAACACCCGGTGCAGGGCGATGGTCAGCTCGACCGCACCGAGGTTGGGCCCGAGGTGCCCGCCGGTCCGGGCCACGCTGGTGACCAACGCATCGCGGATCTCGGCGGCCAGGGCCGGCAACTGCTCGGCCGGGAGCGCCTTCAGGTCGTCAGGGGTGCGGAGCGATCGCAGGAGCGACACGAGGGGGGTGCGTCCTCTCCATCGGCGGCAGGTGCGGCGTCGCGAGTGCCGCCGACCAACTGTAACCGCGTCTCAGCGGCACTTCCGGTCGAGCGCCGCACCCGGATGCAGGCTCACAGCCGGGGCACCCAGCGCTCCCCACGCAGCGCACCGGCCACCGCGTCCACCCCGCGCGCGGCCGAGGCCAGCCGCGCACCCTCCCGCTCGTAGGCGGCGATCGCCGCCTCCATCGCGTCGGCCGGGAGGTCGTCGGCCAGCTCCACCCGCACGGTGCGCCAGCCGGCCCGGGCCGCCTCCAGCCCGGCCGCCACGTGGTCCCGGGCGAAGCGGGCGAGCAGCACCGGGTAGCGGCGCAGCACCTCGTGCGCCCGGTAGTCCGGCGGCACCAGGTCGAACAGCCAGGCGACGGCGGTGAGCTCCCAGTCCGGTGCGCCGGGCGGCCGCACGGCGGCGGGCCAGCCCGGCGGCAGCGTCGCGTCCACCGCGCCAGTCTGCCGCATCGATCGAACACGCGTTCGACCCGCCGTGCCGGTCAGCGCCGCGATGGGGATCTCGCCGAGCGGGGGCGCGCGGAATCCGTGCGAGACCGCCGATCTCGCCGGGAGGACCGTGCGGGTCAGGAGGTGGGGCGCTTCAGCCAGAACTGCTCGAAGCCCCAGGTGCCGGCGCCGCTGGAGTGGTAGTTGACCAGCTCCCAGCCCTCGCTGCCGAGCCGGTTCAGCACCGAGCTGGTGTCCCCGGACTGGCGCTCCAGCTGTCCGCCGGGGAGCTTGACGCTCACCCCTGCCCGCTGCGACTGCGCGTCATTGGCCGTGATGACCGAGGCGTACTCCCAGGTGGTCACGATCGACACGGTAGCCGGTCGCCCGGTCCCGCCCCGGACCGGCCGATCCGGTTCCGTCCGGACCCTTCCGTCACGGCGCGACCCGGGATACCGTCACCATGAGCGTCCGGACCAGTGCACTGAGTGTGCGAACCGTCTCGCAGCCGCTCGCCAGCCACCGCACGCACCCGCCGAGGGGACCGCCCGCATGCTCCGCCCGTCGAAGACCCGCACCAGGGCCTCCCAGCCGCCCCGGTACGCGGCCACCGCCCTCGGGATGCTCTCCTTCATCGGCATGGCCGCCGGGCTGGGTGCCATCGCGGCGGACGACGGTGGCGCCCCCGGGCCCGGCAGCGCGGCCGTCCACAGCGCGGCCGACGGGTCCGCCGCCGGGGTCGGGGACGCCGTCCGCGCCGGTGAGATCGGGGACGCCGCGTACGCCGGCGAGGTCGGGAACGCCCTCCGCGCCGCCGAGAGCGGCGACCCGGTGCCCGCGCCCGCCCACGCCCCCGCCGGCGGCGAGGCCACGGCGCCCGCCGCCGAGGTCCCCGCTCCGGCCGTCGCCGCGGGCCCGCCGGCCCCCGCTCCGGCGCTGGTCCCGACGCCGGCGGCCGCCCCATCCCCCTCGACCGCGGCGTCCCCGGTTCCCCAGGCCCAGGTCCCGGTCCCGCAGGCTCCTGCTCCGCAGGCCGCTGCTCCGCAGGTCGCGGCCGCCGCCCCACCGGCCCCCGCCGACCCCACGCCGTCCGCGCCGGCCCTCGTGCCCGTCGTCCCCGTCATCCCGCAGACCCTGCCCTCGACCTCCGCGGCACAGTCGACGCCGACGGAGGAGGCGGCGCCGACGACCGAGGCCGCCGAGGCCACGACGGCCGAGGCCGAGGACGACGAGGAGCGCGACCGCCGCAAGCGCGGCCGGGACTGACCTGGCCGGTCAGGCGCGCTCGAGCAGCGCCACGCACTCCACGTGCGCGGTCATCGGGAAGGCGTCGAAGCCGCGCAGCCCGGTGAGCCGGTAGCCGCCCTCGGAGAAGGCGGCGACGTCGCGCGCGAGTGCGGCCGGGTCGCAGGCGACGTAGACGACCGCGCGCGGCCCGGCCGCGGCCAGCACCCGGCTCACCGCGGCACCGGCCCCGGCCCGCGGCGGGTCGAGGACGACGACGTCCGGGGCGCCGCCGAGCTCGGCGAGCAGCCCGGCGAGCCCCTCGGCGTCCACCTCGCCCTGCCAGACCTCGGCCTGCGGCAGCGCGGCCAGGTTGGCCTCGGCGGCGGCGCAGGCGGCCTCGTCGGCCTCCACGCAGACCACCCGTCCCGCCGGCCCCGCCGCGGGCGCGAGCGCGCCGCCGAACAGGCCCGCCCCGGCGTAGAGGTCGAGCACCGTCTCCCCCACCCGGACCGCCGCGAACCCGGCCACCGCGTCGGTCAGCGCGTCCGCGGCGGCCGGGTGCACCTGCCAGAAGCCGGTGCCCTCGACCTCCCAGTCCCGCCCGGCGGCGGTCCGCGCGGCCCGCCCGGCGGGCTCGGCCGGAACGTCCTCCCCCGCGCGCAGCACCCGCGTCGACTGCGGCTTGCCGCGCCGGTCCAGCCGGGTCGTCGTCACCGTGCCGGCGGAGTCGACGGCCACGTCCACCGCGCCGGCCCCGGGCCAGCGGCGGTCCAGGACGGCGCGCGCGGCCGGGACCACGGTGATCGGGCAGTCGTCGAGCGGCACCAGGTCGTGGGAGCGGTGCCGGCGCAGCCCCGGCGCCCCGGTCCGGTCGACGGCGAACCGGGCGCGGGTGCGCCAGCGCAGTGGCCCGCCGGGCAGCGCCTCGACGGTGAGGTCCCGCACGACCGCGTCGTCCCCGGGCAGCCCGGCCAGCCGGGTCAGCTGCTCGCGGACCACCGCGGCCTTGAGCCGCAGCTGCCCCTCGTGCCGGACGTGCTGCCAGTCGCAGCCCCCGCAGCGCCCAGGGCCGCTGTACGGGCAGGGCCGCTCCACGCGGTCGGCGGCGGCCTCGAGCACCTCGACGGCATCGGCGCGGCAGAAGCCGGGCTGGCGGTCCTCGGTGACCCGGACGACGACCCGCTCGCCGGGCAGCGCGTGCCGCACGAACACGACCCGCCCCTCGTGCCGGGCGACGCAGTGCCCGCCGTGCGCGACCGCGCCGACGGTCACCTCGAACTCCCGCCCCGTCCAGCCCAGGCCCCGGTCCGGCCGCGGGGCGTGCGCGCGGGGCCGGCGCTCAGCCATACGGGGTCTGCTCCGGCTCGTCGCTCAGCCCGCGGCGCATGTCGCCCGGCGCCGGGCCGGTCGCGCGCAGGCCGGCGTCCTCCCGGCCGATCGAGCTCTCCAGCTGCCAGGGCACCGAGGTGATCATCACGCCGGGCTGGAACTGCAGCCGGGCGCGCAGCCGCAGCGCGCTCTGGTTGTGCAGCACGTTCTCCCACCAGTGGCCGACGACGTACTGCGGCACGAAGACGACGACCAGCTCCCGCGGGCTGTCCCGGCGGATGGACTTGACGAAGTCCACGACCGGCCGGGTGATCTCCCGGTACGGCGACTCCACCACCGTCAGCGGGACGGGGATGTCGTAGCGCTCCCACTGCTGCTGCAGCGCCCGCGTCTCGGCGTCGTCGACGTTGACCGTGAGCGCGGTCAGGTGGTCCGGCCGGGTGGCGCGGGCGAAGGCCAGCGCCCGCAGCGTCGGCTTGTGCACCCTGGAGACCAGCACGACGGCGTGCACCTTGCTGGGCAGCATCCGCGAGTCGGTGTCGGGCACCAGCTGCTCGGCGACGTGCGAGTAGTGCCGGTTGATCGCCTTCATCAGCAGGAAGAGCACCGGCATCACGAGCAGGACCAGCCACGCCCCGTGGGTGAACTTGGTGACGACGATGATCAGGAGCACGACCGTGGTGAGCGTCCCGCCGACGGCGTTGATCGCCTGCGAGCGGCGGATGCGGCGGCGGGCCTGCGCGTCGGTCTGCGTGCGCAGCTCCCGGTTCCAGTGGCGGACCATGCCCCACTGGCCGATCGAGAAGCTGGTGAAGACGCCCACGATGTACATCTGGATCAGCCGGTTGACGTCGGCGCCGAAGGCGGCGATCAGCAGCGCGGCGAAGCCGGCCAGCAGCAGGATGCCGTTGCTGTAGACGAGCTTGTCGCCGCGGGTGTGCAGCTGCCGGGGGAGGAAGCGGTCCTGGGCGAGCACCGAGCCCAGCAGCGGGAAGCCGTTGAACGCGGTGTTGGCGGCCAGGATGAGGACCAGCGCGGTCACCGCCTGGATGTAGAAGAAGCCCGGCGAGGTGGGCCCGCCGAACACCGCCGCGGCGACCTGCGCGACGACCGTCCGCTGCGGCTCGGTCGCGCAGGCGGTGAAGCCCACGAGGTCGCAGGGGTGCTCGGCGTACTTCACGTCGGCGGCCAGGGCCAGCGCGGTGACGCCGGAGAACATCGTCGCGGCGATGGCGCCCATGAGCGCCAGCGTCGTGGCGGCGTTGCGGCTCTTCGGCGGCTTGAACGCCGGGACGCCGTTGGCGATCGCCTCCACCCCGGTGAGGGCGGTGCACCCGGAGGCGAAGGCGCGCAGCACGAAGAAGACCAGCGCCAGGCCGGTGAGCTGCTCGAAACCCGGCTCGGGGGTGATCGAGTAGCCGGCGCTCTCGGCGTCGAGGCCGGCGCCGAACAGGTGCCGGACCAGCCCGGTGACGACCATCACCATGATGCCGGAGATGAACAGGTAGGTCGGCAGGGCGAAGGTGCGGCCGGACTCGCGCAGCCCGCGCAGGTTCGCCGCGGCCAGCAGCGCGACCAGGCCCACGGCGATGGCGACGCGGTGCTCGTCGAGCGCCGGGAACGCCGAGATGATGTTGTCGGTGCCGGCGGCGACCGACACCGCCACGGTGAGCACGTAGTCCACCAGCAGCGCGCTGGCCACGATGAGGCCGGCGAACTGCCCGTGGTTCTTCATCGCGACCTCGTAGTCGCCCCCGCCGGAGGGGTAGGCCCGCACCACCTGGCGGTAGGAGAGGACGACGGTCCCCAGCAGCAGGACGACGGCGATCGCCAGCCAGGGCGCGAGGAACAGGAACGCCGTCCCGGCCAGGGTCAGCACGATGAGGATCTCCTGCGTGGCGTAGGCCACGGAGGAGAGCGGGTCGCTGGCGAAGATGGGCAGCGCCAGGCGCTTGGGCAGCAGGGACTCCCCCAGCCGGTCACTGCGGACGGGGCGGCCCAGGACCAGGCGCTTCGGGAGTTGTCCGAGGTCGGACAAGGTCGGCACGGCGGCGATGGTACGGACGCGCGGAGCCCTCCCGCCCCCGCCGGGAGAGTGAGTTGTGGCGCTGCGGACCGCGGCCCGGCGGGCGGCCGGGTGTAGCTTCGCGGCCGGACACACGCGGGCGGGACGACGCCCGCGCACCGCACCTCTGGGGAGTTCTCCGTGCACGTGGTCGTGATGGGCTGCGGCCGCGTCGGGTCGGCGATCGCGCGCCGGCTGGAGGAGGTCGGCCACAGCGTGGCCGTGATCGACCAGGACCCCGAGGCGTTCCGCCGGCTGGGCCCGGACTTCGGCGGCCGCCAGGTGACCGGCCTGGGCTTCGACCGACAGACACTGCTCGACGCCGGCATCGACTCCGCCGGCGCCTTCGCCGCGGTGAGCAGCGGCGACAACTCCAACATCATCAGCGCGCGGGTGGCGCGGGAGACCTTCGGCGTCCAGCACGTCGTCGCCCGCATCTACGACTCCAAGCGCGCCGAGGTCTACGAGCGGATGGGCATCCCCAGCGTCGCGACCGTCCCGTGGACGGTGAACCGGCTGCTGCGCGAGCTGCTCTCGGTCAAGGTCAGCGAGCTGTGGCGCGAGCCGACCGGGCAGGTGCTGCTCATGCGGGTCACCGTCACCGAGCCCTGGGTCGGGCGCCGGCTGGCCGACCTGGAGGCCGCCTCCGGGGCGCGGGCAGCCTGGCTGGTCCGCTACGGCGGGGCCCAGCTGCCCACCGCGGGCACCGTGCTGCAGGACGGCGACCAGCTCGTGGTCGCCTCGACCGACGAGATCACCCCGCGGGTGCACGAGGTCGTCGAGCAGGGCCCCACCGGAGGGGGACACTGATGCGGGTCGCGATCGTGGGCGCGGGCGCCGTGGGGCGCTCGATCGCCGGGGAGCTGCTGTCCAACGGCCACGCCGTGATGCTCATCGAGAAGGACGGCCGCAAGGTCCGCACGCGGGCGGTGCCCGGCGCCGAGTGGGTGCAGGCCGACGCGTGCGAGGTCTCCTCCCTCGAGGAGGCGCAGCTGGCCACCTGCGACGTCGTCGTGGCCGCCACCGGTGACGACAAGGCCAACCTCGTCGTGTCGTTGCTGGCCAAGACCGAGTTCGCGGTCAACCGCGTCGTCGCCCGGGTCAAGGACCCGCGCAACGAGTGGCTCTACACCGAGGCGTGGGGCGTCGACGTCGCCGTCTCCACCCCGCGGGTGCTGGCCGCGCTGGTCGAGGAGGCGGTGACCGTCGGCGACCTCGTCCGGCTGATGAGCTTCCGCAAGGGCGCGGCGAACCTGGTGGAGATCACCCTCGCCGAGGACACCCCGTGGGCCGGCAAGCCGCTGCGCGAGGTGCCCCTGCCGCGGGAGACGGTGCTGACCGCCGTCCTGCGCGGCGACCGGGTGATCACCCCCACCCCGGACGAGCCGCTCGAGGTCGGTGACGAGCTGCTGTTCATCACCCACGCCGACGTCGAGGAGCAGCTGCAGCAGGTCCTCGCCGCCACGCAGCCCCTCTGAGCCCGGCTACGCGGCGGGACGCTCGCCGCCGGCCTCCGCCGGCGGGTCGGCCACGTCCGCGCGGTGCCGGTGCAGCCGGGACACCACCCACAGGGTCACCACGACCTCGACGGCGGTGACCGGCAGGCCCAGCAGCAGCGAGGCGGTGCCCAGCAGCTCCACCTCGTCGGCACGGTAGAGCACCCACTGGACGGCGACGCGCACCAGGAAGACGACGCCCCACATCAGCGTCAGCCACGAGTAGGCGCGCACCATGCGCGGGTCGTCGCGCCAGTGCCGTTCCGGCGCGGGGTCGGCCGGGCGCGCGCCGGTCGCGGGGTGCGGCGGTGGCCGGTGGTGCAGCGTGGCGTTGACCCGGTCGATCCGGCGGCGCAGGCCCGGCAGCGAGTGCGACGCCATGGAGCCCAGGTGGCTGGGGGCCAGGAACTCCGCGACCACGCCCACCAGCGGCCAGCGGACGGCGATGGAGCCGATCAGCACCACGCCCAGCGCGGCGTTGCGGATCAGGCCCGGCACGAAGAAGTCGCGGGCCTGCCCCGACGCCGCGGCGATCGCCACCGCGATCGCGACGCCGAAGAGCCCGCTGACGGCCTGCTGCACGCTCTCCCGGCGCACCAGGCGCAGCCCGAAGAGCAGGACGGCGGCGCCGAGCGCGGCCCCGATGCCGGCGCGCAGCCCGGCCAGCGAGTTGGCCACGATGAACGCCACGGTGGGCAGCGTGGCGTCAAGCATGCCGCGCCAGCCGCCGAGCTGCTCCAGGACCAGGTGGCGGTCGAAGGCCACGCCGGGCGGCCCGGCCGCGGCGTCGTCCCCGGACGGTGCCGGACCGCGACGCCCGTCCCCCTCGGGCGCAGCCGTCACCCGGCGCTCAGCTCGTACCGGGGGTTGTAGATGACCTGCCGCCCGTCGAAGGAGGCGAAGCGGCCGTGCGCGGTGAGCGTGCGGCCGGGCTCGATGCCGGGGATCCGCCGGCGGCCGAGCCACACGAGGGTGACCGACCCGGAGCCGTCGAACAGCTCGGCCTCCAGGGTGGGCACCGTCTCCCGCGGCGTGTAGACGACCGACTTCAGCCGGCCGGTCACGGTGACCACGGCCCCCTTGCGACAGGAGCTGACCGCCTCGCAGCCGGCGTTCGCCGACCCCGCGCGCAGCTCCTCGGCGTCGATGGCCTGGTCGTCGGCGGTCAGCCGCTGCAGCGTCCGCGTGAACCAACCGCCCTGGCGTGTCTGCGTCACGGATCCAGCGTAGAGCTGCCGGAGCGCACCCCGGCGCGCGACCGCAGCCAGTCGCGGACCAGTGCCCACGGCGCCCCCGCCGGGTCGATCAGGACCATGTGGTCACCGGCGACGAGCCGCACGTCGACGGCCACGCCCCGCGCCTCGGCGGCCCGCGCGTAGCGGGTGCTCTGCTCGGCCGGGACGGTCGTGTCCCCGGTGCCGTGCACGCACAACAGGTCGACGCCGGCCGGGACCAGCCCCACCGGGTCGGCCGCCGCATAGCGCTCGGGCGCCTGCTGCGGCTCGGCGCCCATCAGGTCCTGCACCGCCCCGTCGCCCAGCCGCTGCGCCGCCGCGCGCGCCAGGTCGAGCACGCCCGCCTGCAGCGCGGCCGCGGCCACCCGGACCCGCGGTCGCGCGCCCGGCGCGCCCGCGGGCAGCGACGGCCGGCCGGCGGCCCACGCGGCGAGGTGCCCACCGGCGGAGTGCCCGACGACCGCGACGCCGGAGAGGTCGAGCCGGTCGCCGTCCGGGAGGTCCGGGAGCGCGTCCAGGGCCGCGGCGACGTCCTCCAGGGTGGCCGGCCAGCCGCCGCCGGCCCCGACCCGGCGGTACTCGACGGCGACCGCGGCGAAGCCGGCGGCGGCCAGGTCCGCGGCCAGCGGCCGGGCCAGCTCGACGCCGTACGCCGCCCGCCAGAAGCCGCCGTGCAGCACGACCACGACGGGAGCAGGGGCCACCGGCGCCGGGCCGGTCCCCGCGGGCAGGGTCAGCTCGACGAACTGGTCGGGGTGCGACCCGTAGGCGGTGCGGACGGCCCTCACGCGCCGGGCGGGGACGGTGGCGCCCCCGGCGGGCGGGGGGTCTGCTGGGCGGCGAGCTGCGCCGCGGCCTGCGGCGGGAGGGTCAGCGGCAGCGGCTCGCGGACCGGCATCGGCGCGGACCCGCGGACGACGACGATCTGGCGGAACACCTGCTCCAGCGCGGCGGCGGCCTCCGGGCGCTCCGCCGCGGGGCCGCTGATCATGCCGCGCAGGAACCAGCGGGGGCCGTCGACGCCGACGAACCGGGCGGGACGGCGCACCGGCGCGGGGGCCGGCTGACCGGGCTGCGCCGGCGGGTTGGCCCGCACGAAGCCGGCCAGCTCCGGACCGAACGGCCCGTCGACCTCGTGCAGCGACCCGCCCTGGCCTGAGGCGCTGCGGGCCAGGTCGGCGCGGACGTCGTCCCAGATGCCGCCGGCCCGCGGCGCGGCGAACACCGCCACCTGCAGCAGCGAGTCGCCGTACCGCAGCGTGGCGCCGATGACCTTCTGCTGGGCGTTGACGTCCACCCGCAGCTCCGTGCCCGGGACGGCGGGCAGCCGCAGGGAGCCGAGGTCGATGCGCGGGGTGCCGTCGTCGGGGGCGTCCGCGGCGTCCCACGGGCCGGTGGTCTCCGCCACCTCGCGGACCTTGTGCTGCGGCTCCGGCGGCACCCCGCGCTCGCGCAGGCTGCGGTCGATCCGGTTGCGTCGCCGTCCGAACGGCATGTCAGTCGGTTCCCTTTCCCGAGACGGTGGCGTGCCCGCCGGTCGACCCGTGGCCCCCGGCCCCCCGCACGCTCTCCGGCAGCTGCTCGACCGGCACGAACCGGGCGCGCACGACCGGCTGCACCACCAGCTGCGCGACGCGGTCGCCCCGGCGCAGTCGCAGCGGGCGCGTGGAGTCGAGGTTCACCAGGTTGACCTTGATCTCCCCGCGGTAGCCGGCGTCGATGGTGCCCGGCGCGTTCACCAGCGACAGCCCCATCCGGTGGGCCAGGCCCGAGCGCGGGTGCACGAAGCCGGCGTACCCCTCCGGGATCGCCACCGCCACGCCGGTGCCCACCAGCGCCCGCTGGAACGGCGCCAGCTCGAGGTCCTCGGCGATGGCCAGGTCGGCCCCGGCGTCACCGGGCAGGGCATAGGCGGGGACGGCGTCCTCCGGGGAGGTCAGCCGCACCGGGACCTCCACCTCGCGGACGACGGGGAGGGAGGGGTCGGGCACGTCCGCGACCCTATAAGGACCCCCTCCTCCCCACGCCTCGGAGAAGGACCCCGTCCTCCTCATCCCTCGCAGGCTCGGGACGAGCCTCTGGACGGGGCCGGCGGCGAGCCTCTGGACGGGGCCGACAGGGCCGGGCCTCGTGTCAGCGGCGGGGGCGGCGCAGGTCGGCGAGCACCCGCCGGGCCAGCGCCTCGGTCGCCTTCCGGTTGGCGCGGCCGCCCAGCGCCGCGCCGAGGAGGAACGGGGCCGCCCCCGGGACGCTGCGGGCCATCCGGCGGGTCACCCGGCGGCTCAGCGTGCGCAGGCCGGCCGTGCCCAGGACGGCACCCAGCCCGGGGACGGCGGAGTCGTCGACCGCCCGCTGCTGCGTCCAGCTGGACAGGTAGGCCAGCGCGCGGGCCCGGGCGTCGCCCGCCGCGGGGCGCCCGTGCAGCTCGTGCAGCTCACCGAGCAGGACCACCTCCACGGCGGCGGTGAGCACCGTCTCCGCACCCAGCTCGAGCGGCAACGCCAGCAGCGACGGCGGCGCGACCCAGTGGGCCGCGGACAGCCCGCCGATCGCCGCGCCGATGCCGGAGGTGAGCGTCGCGGCCCGGGCCACGAGCGCGTCGGCGATCTCCTCGTCGGTCGCGCCGGGGTGGGCGGCGCGCAGCCGCGCGGCGTCGCGGATGGGCAGCCGCGGGGCGGTGGTGGTCAGCAGGTCGCCCAGGAGGTCGCCGGGGGTGCGCGGCTGCCCACCGCCGTCCGCGGCCGGCCGGGTGGCGTCGCGGCCGGCGCGGACCCCGGCGGCCGCGACCGCGGCGACGACGTCGCGCACCGTCGCCGCGGTCGAGCGGCGCCCCTCGGAGGTCGGCTCCGTCGTCCCGCCGAGCAGGCCGGAGACGGCGTCAGCCAGCAGCCGGCCGGCCCGCGAGAGCGGGCCCTCCTCCGCGGTGGGGGCCGTGGCGCCACCGGTCGCTGCGGGCACGACCGGGCGCGGCGGCGGCACGTCCCGCACCGGTCCGGTGCGCTCTCGGTGGTCCGTCACTGGCTCTCCTCCGCTCGCACGCCTCTCCCGGCGTGCCCAGGGATGGCCCCGCTGCAGGGTCCCGCCCCGAGCCTGCGAGGGGTGGGGGGCAGCGGGGTCCTTCGTCAGGCGGCGCAGTCGCGGCAGAAGAGCTGGTCGCCCTTGGTCGCCGCGAGCCGGCTGCGGTGCTGCACCAGGAAGCAGCGCGAGCAGGTGAACTCGTCCTCCTGCTTGGGCAGCACACGGACGGTGAGCTCCTCGTTGGACAGGTCGGCGCCGGGGAGCTCGAGGTTCTCGTTGAAGTCGGTCTCGTCGACGTCGACCGACGAGGACTGCGCCTCGGCGCGGCGGGCCTTGAGCTCCTCGAGCGAGTCCTCGCCGAGCTCGTCGGCCTCGTTGCGGCGCGGGGCGTCGTAGTCGGTGGCCATGGGAAGTGCCCCTCCTCCGGGGTCGTCGCGGGCGCGGCGCCCGCATCGTTCGCGGCGCCGGCCTGCGGCGCCGCCGTGGTGTCCGGCCGCCGTCGGCGACCGGGGGTCCGAGGACCGGTGACCGCGGAGGCGGACACCGGCCGGTGCTCCTGCGCCCGTGCCGCCCGACCCACCGGCGGACGGCGGGACAGCCGGCACGGTCTGACCGGCGGACCCCCCAACGTCGCGCGGTCGCCGTTTGTGCCCGGCGCGCGAGGGTCGCGAGGGTGTCGCCACCTGGCTACCGGGAGGATCGGACGGAGCGCGGAGCGCCAGAGGTTACCCTGCGCCCGTGTCGACTCCCGTGGGTGCTGATCCGGCCGTCGTCGGGCCCTACCTGGCCTCCGTCCTCGGGGAGGAGCGGTGGTCCCGGGTACGCGTGGAGTTGATCGCGGCGGGCATGTCCAACCTCACCTACGTGGTCACCCCGGAGGACGGGGCGGACGACGACGCGGTGATCCTGCGGCGCCCGCCGACCGGCGCGGTGCTCGCCACCGCGCACGACATGGCCCGCGAGCACAAGGTGGTGTCCGCGCTCGTGCCCACCGCCGTCCCGGTGCCGCGGACCCTGCACCTGTGCACCGACACCGAGGTGCTCGGCGCCCCCTTCTACGTGATGGAGCGGGTCGTCGGCCTGCACGTCGTCGACGAGATCCCGGCCGGCTACGCCGACGAGCCGGCCCAGCGCCGCGCGATCGGCGAGGGGCTGGTCGACGTCCTGGCCGACCTGCACGCCGTCGACCACGAGGCGGTCGGCCTGGGCGACTTCGGGCGGCCCGAGGGCTTCATGGCCCGGCAGGTGCGGCGCTGGACCCAGCAGTGGGACGCCACCCGCGACCGCGACCGCCCGGGGCTGGACGCCCTCGCCGCCCGGCTGGCGCAGACGGTTCCCACCACCCAGCGCAACGGGATCGTCCACGGCGACTTCCGGCTGGACAACTGCCTGCTCGACCCGCAGATCCCCGGCCGGATCCGGGCGGTGCTGGACTGGGAGATGTCCACCCTCGGCGACCCGCTGGCCGACCTCGGGATGCTGCACGTCTACTGGCCGCAGGCCGGGGAGGAGGCCGTCGCCGGGCAGAGCACGGTCACCTCCCTCGAGGGCTTCCCGACCCGCGCGGAGGTCGCGGCACGCTACGCCGCCCGCAGCGGCCTGGACCTGTCCGACCTGCCCTGGTACGTCGCCTTCGCGTACTTCAAGTTCGCCGCGATCGTCGCCGGGATCGTGGCCCGGTCGGCCGCCGGCGCCATGGCCGGCAAGGACACCGCCGGGTACGCCGACCGCATCGACCCGTGCGTGGAGCGGGGACGCGCCGCACTCGACGACGGTGTGATCTAGACAGCGCGCCCGGCCCTACACTCCGGCCGTCCACCAGTGACCGAGGAGAGCCCGTGAGCGCGCCGCCCACCGACCGTTCCGCGGTGCGTCCCCGCAGCGGCCGCCGGCCGATCCCGCCGCTGGTCTTCCTGCTGGTCCTCGCCCTGGCCGCGCTGGTCGTGTGGTGGAACGTCTTCGACACCGAGGGGGAGCTCGAGGCCGAGGAGGAGCAGGCTTGCGCCAGCGCCTCGGCGGCACCGCCCTCCCTGGACCCGACCACGGTCACGCTCCGGGTGTTCAACGCCACCGACAGAGGGGGGCTGGCCCAGGAGGTCGCGGCGACCCTGCAGGAGCGGGGCTTCGTCGTCGAGGAGATCGCCAACGACCCGACCGAGCGCGAGGTCACCGGCGTCGGCGAGCTGCGCCACGGCCCGCGCGGCAACGAGGCCGCCGCCTACGTCGCGCTGTTCCTCCCCGGAGCCGGCGACTTCCTCGACACCCGGGCCACCGCCACGGTGGACTTCGTGATCGGCCCCGACTTCGCCGGCCTCGCGCCGCCGGAGGAGGTCGAGGCCGCGCTCGCCGCAGGCGCCAGCGCCGCCGCTGCCTGCTGAACGGCCCGCCGCAGGAGTTGATCATGGGCTCGTTGCAGGCGGCGCGCGCACACGCCGATCGACGCCGCAACACCCCCGGGATCGACATCGGGCAGGCGACGGCGGGCGCCCGGGCGGCGCGTCGTGGGACCCCGGGAGCGACGACCGGCTAGCGGGTGTGCAGCCGGTCGAGCAGGGCGAGGAACTCGTCGGCCACCGACGGCGCCACCGCGATGCCCAGGGGCTCGGCGAACGGCCGGTCCGGCAGGCCGGTGACGACCACGCCGGCCTCGGCCGCCACGAGGGCGCCCGCGGCGACGTCCCAGCGGTTGAGGTGCATCTCGTAGTACGCGTCGACCCGGCCGGCGGCCACGGTGCACAGGTCCAGGGCGGCCGAGCCGTGCCGGCGGATGTCGCGGACCCGCGGCAGCAGCTCGGCGACCACCGCGGCCTGGGCGCGGCGCTGCTCGGCGCGGTAGCCGAAGCCGGTGGCCACCAGCGCCCGGTCCAGCGAGGGCGGGCGGCTGCCGGTCAGCCGCACCGGGTCGGCCCCGGGGACGGTCAGGTGCGCGCCGCCGCCGGCGGTCGCCGAGAACAGCTCGCCGGTGGCCGCGTTGAGGACCACGCCGGCCACCGCCTCCCCGTCGACCTCGGCGGCGATGGACACCGCGTACGCGGGCAGGCCGTAGACGAAGTTGGTGGTGCCGTCGATCGGGTCGACGACCCAGCGCACCCCGCTGGTGCCGCTGCGCTCGCCGCCCTCCTCCCCCAGTAGCCCGTCGTCCGGCCGGGCGCCGAGCAGCCGGCGGGTGACCAGCTCCTCGCAGGCGCGGTCCACAGCGGTGACCATGTCGACCGGGCTGGACTTGACGTCGACCTGCGCACCGGCCGAGGCGCGGCCGCGCGCGACCAGGTCGGCGGCCTCGCGGGCGGTGGCGACGGCGAGGTCGAGCAGGGCGGCGGGCTCCGGCGCGGTGGTCATGGCCCGATCCTGCACGAGCGGGTCTGGCGCGGACTCCGGCGATCACTACCCTGACCGCGTGCTCGGCTTCGGCGTGGACATCGGTGGCAGCGGGATCAAGGGGTGCCTGGTCGACCTCGACACGGGCCAGCTGCAGGGCGAGCGGGTGCGCATCGAGACGCCGCAGCCCTCGCTTCCCGACCCCGTGTACGACGTCGTCGCGCG
The DNA here is from genome assembly GCF_054050015.1 of Geodermatophilus sp. SYSU D01176. NCBI lineage: Bacteria > Bacillati > Actinomycetota > Actinomycetes > Geodermatophilales > Geodermatophilaceae > Geodermatophilus > Geodermatophilus sp. SYSU D01176. Next base: position 20,282 of record NZ_JBJGYN010000029.1, read on the forward strand.
GATCGTGGACTCCTTCGGGTGGGAGGGGCGCATCGGCGTCACCTTCCCCGGGGTGCTGAAGAGCGGGGTCGTGCACACCGCGGCCAACGTCGACAAGAGCTGGCTGGGCACGCACCTGGCCGAGGGGCTGGCCTCCCGTATCCCCGGCACGGTGCAGACGCTCAACGACGCCGACGCCGCCGGCTTCGCCGAGATGCGCTACGGCGCCGGCCGCGACAAGCGGGGCGTCGTCCTCATGCTGACCTTCGGCACCGGCATCGGCAGCGCCCTGTTCACCGACGGCGTCCTGGTGCCCAACACCGAGTTCGGCCACATCGAGGTCGACGGCGAGGACGGCGAGAAGCGCGCCTCCGCGTCGGCCCGCGAGCGCGAGGACCTCAGCTACCCGCAGTGGGCCAAGCGGGTGGACCGCTACCTCGACGTCCTGGAGGCCGCCGTCTGGCCGGACCTGATCATCGTCGGCGGCGGGGTGAGCAAGAAGGCGCACAAGTGGGTGCCGCTGCTGTCGACCCGCACCCCCGTCGTCCCGGCGCAGCTGCTCAACGACGCCGGCATCGTCGGCGCGGCGCTGGCCGCCGAGGAACGCATCGGGCAGTGACCGTCCCGGCACGGCGCGGCGTCACCACGGAGGGTGAGAACGCCCCTGCGCCTCGGTGCAGTCCCCCAGGTCGGGGGCACCGCGCCCGGCGAAACGGTGGACCGGGGGAAACGCGTCGTTACAATGGAAACGCCACGCTCCCGTCGCTCCCAGCCGAGAGGCATCCCCCACTTGCGCACCGGTGAAACCCCGGACGTCCGTCGGGCCCTCTCGCGCTCCGGACGCCGGCCGAGGCCGCTGCCCGGGGACCACACGGCCCCCCGGGGAACGCACCCAGCACGGGAAGGAACCTGAGTGCCCGCCGACCAGCCAGCACCGGCCAAGGCCCCCGCTCGCAAGCGGACGGCCAAGAGTGCGGCGAAGCCCACCGCCGCCAAGGGCGCCCGCAAGCCGACGATCACGCCCTCCCCGGGCGGCGGTGAGGGCGCCGTGCTCACCGCCGTGGCCACCGACACCGGCGCGGTCGCCGTGGTGGACGCCGGCAGCGAGGGCCTCACGATCGACGAGACGATCGTGGCCACGCCGGACGGCGTCGCCGAGGCCCCGACCGACTCCGAGGTGGCCGCCACTCCCGAGGAGGCCGCCGAGGGCGGCGACTTCGAGTGGGACGACGAGGAGGAGTCCGAGGCCCTCCGCCAGGCCCGCAAGGACGCCGAGCTCACCGCCTCGGCCGACTCCGTCCGCGCCTACCTCAAGCAGATCGGCAAGGTCGCGCTGCTCAACGCCGAGGAGGAGGTCGACCTCGCCAAGCGCATCGAGGCCGGGCTCTACGGCGCCGAGCGGCTGCGCCAGGCCGAGGAGGAGGGCCAGAAGCTCTCCCCGCAGATGCGCCGCGACCTCAACTGGATCGTCCGCGACGGCGAGCGCGCCAAGAACCACCTGCTGGAGGCCAACCTCCGCCTCGTGGTCTCCCTCGCAAAGCGGTACACCGGCCGCGGCATGGCGTTCCTGGACCTCATCCAGGAGGGCAACCTCGGCCTGATCCGCGCCGTCGAGAAGTTCGACTACACCAAGGGCTACAAGTTCTCCACGTACGCCACCTGGTGGATCCGGCAGGCGATCACCCGCGCCATGGCCGACCAGGCCCGCACCATCCGCATCCCGGTGCACATGGTGGAGGTCATCAACAAGCTCGGCCGCATCCAGCGCGAGCTGCTCCAGGACCTGGGCCGCGAGCCCACCCCGGAGGAGCTGGCCAAGGAGATGGACATCACCCCGGACAAGGTGCTGGAGATCCAGCAGTACGCCCGGGAGCCGATCAGCCTCGACCAGACCATCGGCGACGAGGGCGACAGCCAGCTCGGTGACTTCATCGAGGACTCCGAGGCCGTCGTCGCCGTCGACGCGGTGAGCTTCACGCTCATGCAGGACCAGCTGACCAGCGTGCTGCAGACGCTGTCGGAGCGGGAGGCCGGCGTCGTCCGGCTGCGCTTCGGCCTCACCGACGGCCAGCCGCGCACGCTCGACGAGATCGGCCAGGTCTACGGCGTGACCCGGGAGCGGATCCGGCAGATCGAGAGCAAGACGATGTCGAAGCTGCGCCACCCCAGCCGCTCCCAGGTGCTGCGCGACTACCTGGACTGAAAGAGGACCCCGTCCTCCTCACCCCTCGCACGCTCGGGGGGCGAGCCTCGGGACGGGGCCAGAGGGTGCTCGACGGCCCCCGACCCGGACGGGTCGGGGGCCGTCGACTCATCTCGGGATGGTCACGATCTCACCCCGATGAGCCGGGCGATCGGTGTACGGCGTCACGCGCCGGGTAGACGGCGTAGCGTGGGGGTTGTCAAGACAGCAGCGGACCCACCAGCCGGATGACGACCGGCGCACGCGAACGACGACAACAGCACGACACGACAGACCGGCACCACCCAGTGACGTCCCTGCTGACCCGGCACCACCCGCACCACCGGCACCGGCCTCACCGTCTTCGGCGAGTCCACCGTCGGAACGGACGGAACGGGAACACAGGGGGACATCCTGGCGCTGTGCAGGAGGCCGATCCGCAGCCGCGGGTCCGTGCGGTAGAGAGCGAGTGATGACCCAGATGACCCAGACGCTGACGACGACCCCGCCCGCCGACGACCTCGTCGTTCCCTTTCACTGTGACCGCTGTGGCGCACTGGCCAAGGTGCGGGTGGTCCTCGCCAGCGGCAGCGACCTCGTCTTCTGCGGGCACCACGCCCGTGAGTACGAGGGCAAGCTCCGCGACATCGCCGTCGACATCATCGAGACTGACGGCGAACAGCGCCTCAGCCACTGACGGAGGCGCTATCGTCGCGGACAGCGATGCAGCCCTCACCCGACGCCGCCGCCGGCGTCCCGTCCCCACCTGATGGGGACAGGGCGCCGGCGGCTCCGTCGTTTCCGGGATCCCCCGGTCGACGACAACCCGGAGATCCCGCGATGCCCCCGCAGTCCCCCGCGCCGCACGCCCAGCAGACCCCCACCGGGCAGACGCCGGCGCAGCAGTCCCCGGACCAGCCGGACCACACCGCCCCCATCGAGGACGTCGGCCTCTCCGACGAGACCCGCCCCGTGCCGCGCGACCGCGGCCCGATCGGCCCCGAGGTGCCCGGCCCGGCGACCCCTGCCGACCCGCCCGGAGCGCCAGCGCCCGAGGCCGACGACGAGACGCCGGCTCCGTCGGAGCCCGCCGTCGAGGACGGCGAGACGCAGGACATCCGGTTCGCCCCCGGTGCGGCGCCCGGCCTGCTCCCGCCGCCCGCCGACCCCGACGACCGCACCGGCGTGCTGGCCCCCGTGCCGGCGGGGACCCCGGACGCCGGCGGGGTGGGGAACGGCAGCTCCGACGGCCCGGACGGCGACAGCCCGGACGCGGGCACGCCGCAGCCCCGCCGCTCCTGGTGGCGCCGCCCCGCTCTGGTCACCCCTGTCGCGGCGGCCGGCGTCCTGGCCGCCGGCTACGGGCTGGACCTCGTGGTCACCGGCGGCGACGTCCCCCGCAACACCGTCGTGGCCGGCGTCGACCTCGGCGGCCTCTCCCCCGCGGCGGCCGCCGATCGGCTGGAGACCGACCTCGCCCCCCGCGTCGTCGCCGACCACGTGGTGCTGGCCGACGACGTGGAGGCCACCCTCTCGCCCGCCACCGCCGGCATCACCCTCGACGTCGAGGGCACCGTCGACGCCGCCGCCGACCAGCCGCTGAACCCCTGGACCCGCCTGGTCAGCCTCGTGGCCGAGCGCGAGGTCGACCCGGTGATCACCGGCGAGGACACCGCGCTCGCCGCCCAGATCGACGGGATCGCCGAGCAGGTCGACCGCGCCCCGGTCGACGCCACCATCGCCATCGAGGGGACGACGCCCCGCCTCGTCGAGCCCGTGCCCGGGCGGACCCTCGACCGCGAGGGCTCCGCCGAGGCGGTCACCGCCGCGCTCGCCTCCGGCGGCGACCCCACCACCCCCATCGAGCTCCCCGTCGACGTCACCGAGGTGTCGGTGGACACCGCGGAGGCCCAGCGGGTCCTGGACGAGACGGTCACCCCCGGCCTGGCGGCCCCGGTCACGGTGTCCAGCCAGGACGGCGCCACCTCCGTCGAGGTGCCCGAGCGCGCGATCGCCGCGTCCCTGACCTTCACGCCGCAGGAGGACGGCGGGCTGGCCGTCGCGATCGACCCCGCCGCGCTGCAGGAGGCAATGGGCGACGACTTCGCCGAGTTCGGCACCCCCGCCGAGGACGCGCGCTTCGAGCTGTCCGGGGGCAGTGTCTCGATCGTCCCCTCGGTCGACGGCACCGGCATCGACCCCGCCGCGCTCTCCACCCATCTGCTGGAGGTCCTGCCGCAACCCGCGCCGCGCACGGTCACCGCCGACCTGGGCCCCCTCGCGCCGGAGTTCACCACCGCCGACGCCGAGGCGCTGGGCATCCGCGAGGAGATCAGCAGCTTCACCACGAACTTCACCAGCGCCGCCAGCGGCACGAACATCCGGGTGGCCGCCGCGGAGATCGACGGTGCGCTGGTCCGGCCCGGCGAGACCTTCAGCCTCAACGGCCACACCGGCCCGCGCACCGCCGCCCAGGGCTACGTCGAGGCCGGCGTCATCCAGAACGGCGAGTTCGCCACGGCCGTCGGCGGCGGTGTCAGCCAGGTCGCCACCACGATGTTCAACGCGGTCTTCTTCGCCGGCCTCGAGGACGTCTACCACAAGCCGCACAGCTTCTACATCAGCCGCTACCCGGCCGGCCGCGAGGCGACGGTCTACTACGACTCGATCGACCTGAAGTGGCGCAACGACGGCGACACCGGCGTCTACGTCGACACCCAGTGGACGCCGAACTCCCTCACCGTCACCTTCTACGGGACCAAGCGGTACGACATCGAGTCGATCAGCAGCGACCGCTACAACCTCCGCGAGCCGGTCGTGCAGGAGAAGCCGGACGACGGCAGCTGCAGCCCGCAGGGCGGCTCGACCGGCTTCGACATCACCGTCACCCGGGTGTTCAACGACCCGGCCAGCGGTGCGGAGGTCAGGCGCGAGGACTTCCGCACCCGGTACGCCGCCGAGCCGCGGGTCGTCTGCGTGCCGGTGGCCGACCCGGCCGCCCCGCCGGCGCCCGACGGCACGGTCCCGGTTCCGGCGCCCGCTCCCGGCGGCTGACCACCCCGGCCCGCCCCGTCGCCCGCCCGGGTGGCGGGTGACGGCGCCCGGCCCGGTCGGCCGGTCCCCGCGCTGACCTGCGTGCACACTGGAGCGGTGCGCACCGTCCTGCCCGGGGGCCGATCCGCCGGCACCGGTTCCCCCGAGGACGGCGCCGACGACGACGTCCCGGCGGGAGCCACCGCCGTCCCCGTGGACGGTGCCGGGCCGGCCCAGGGACGGCTCGACCGCTGGCCCGCTCCGCTGCGCGTCCCGCTGCAGGTGCTCGGGCGCACGGTCGCCAAGGCCTGGCACGACCGCATCCTGGGGCTGTCGGCGGAGGCGGCGTTCTGGCAGATCCTCTCCGTGCCGCCGCTGCTGATCGGGCTGCTGGGCACGCTGGGCTACCTGGGCACGCTCATCGGCGAGGACTCGGTGGCCCGGATCGAGGCGGAGCTGCTCCGCGCCTCGACGGAGGTGCTGACGCCGGACGTCGTCGCCTCGCTGGTGCAGCCCACCCTCGACGACATCCTCGGCTCGGGGCGGCTGGAGCTGGTGAGCGTGGGCTTCCTGCTCTCGCTGTGGGCCGGCTCCTCGGCGACGGCCACGTTCATGAACACGGTGGTCATCGCCTACGACCAGCGCGACGTGCGCGGCCCGGTCCGCACCCGGCTCATGGCGCTGTGGTTGTTCGTCGTCGGCCTGCTCCTGGCGGTGCTCACGCTGCCGCTGCTGGTGCTCGGCCGGGGGGTGCTGGTCTCGCTGCTGCCGACCGACTGGCAGGCCACCGCGACGGTGCTGGTCAACGCGGTGTACTGGCCGGTGGTCCTCGTCGGCCTGCTGCTGGCGCTGACCAGCTTCTACCACGTGGTGCTGCCGCGGCGGCTGCCGTGGCACCGGCACCTGCCGGGCACCGTGCTGGCCGTCGCCTTCTTCGTCGTCACCGCGCTGGCCACTCGCGCCTACGTGGCCGACATCCTCACCACCACGCTGCCCTACGGGGCGCTGGCCACCCCGATCGCCGTGCTGCTGTTCTGCTTCTTCTTCGGGATGTCGGTGCTGCTCGGCGCCGAGCTGAACGCGACGGTGCAGGCCCGCTGGCCCGCGCCGCTGCGCCGGCACCAGCGGCGCAGCCAGCGGCGGCGGGCCGCCAAGCTGCAGCGTGCGCGGGAGCAGGTCGATTGACGGTTCGTGCCGTCGCAGCGGCGAGATCGGTGGTCTCGCACGGTGACCGGCCTCGGAGCGTGCGAGATCGCCGATCTCGCCGGTCGACCACCCCCAAGAACCCGAGAACCGCTGTGAGCCCCCGGACCGGCATCGCGACGATCATGGAGTTGCGGTAGCGACCCACCGATTCCGGACGGCGTGTCGCTCCCCGGACCTCGTGGTCGTCGAGGGACGGCGGCCGGCTCAGTCCTTGCGGAGCTGCTCGTAGATCTCCTTGCAGGCCGGGCACACCGGGCTGCCCGGCTTGGGGCTCTTGGTCACCGGGAAGACCTCGCCGCACAGGGCCTCGACCATCGTGCCCATGACCGCGCTCTCGGCGATCTTGTTCTTGCGCACGTAGTGGAAGACCTCGTTGGCGTTGCCGGTGTCGCCCTCGCGGACGTCGGGCTTCTCGAGGATGTCGGTGCTGCTCACGCGGGTGCTCCCTCGGGTCGGGGACGGTCCGGGAGGCGCCTCCGGAGCGCGACTCCCCCGCCCCCCATGATGGCAGGGTGCAGCTCCCCTCCCCCGGTCCGGCCGCCGTCCCGTCGTCCCCGGCCCCCGTGCTCTCCCCCGAGGTCGCCGACGCGCTGGCGGCCGGCCGGCCGGTCGTGGCGCTGGAGAGCACGCTGCTGGCCCACGGCCTGCCCCGGCCGGACAACCGCGCCGCGGCCGACGAGGTCGAGGCCGCCGTCCGGGCCGGGGGCGCGGTCCCGGCGACCATCGCCGTCCTCGACGGCGTGCCGCACGTCGGGCTGACCGCTGCCGAGCTCGACCGGGTGTGCGCCGACCCCGACCTGGCCAAGCTGGCCGTGCGCGACCTGCCGGTCGCGCTGGCGCTGGGCCGCAGCGGGGCGACGACGGTCTCGAGCACCGCGCTGCTGGCCGCCGCCGCGGGCATCGGCGTCTTCGCCACCGGCGGGCTCGGTGGCGTGCACCGCGAGGCGGCCGACACCTTCGACGAGTCCGCCGACCTCACCACGCTGTCGCGCACCCCGCTGCTGGTGGTGTGCGCGGGGGTGAAGTCCATCCTGGACGTCGCGGCGACGCTGGAGCGGCTGGAGTCGCTGTCGGTCACCGTGGTGGGCTACGGGACGACGACCTTCCCCGGCTTCTACGTCGCCGACTCCGGCTCGACGGTGGACTGGGCGGTGTCCTCGCCCGAGGAGGCCGCCGCCGTCCTCGCCGCGCGGCGGGGCCTGACCCCCGGCGGCGTGGTGGTGGCCAACCCGCTGCCGGACGACGAGCAGCTCGACCCCGCCCTGCACGACCGGGTGATCGCCGACGCGCTGGCCGCCGCCGCGCGGGCCGGCGTGCGCGGCAAGGCGGTGACGCCCTTCGTGCTCGACCACCTGCACCGGGTCAGCGAGGGCGCGACGCTCGCGGTCAACGTGCGCCTGGTGCTGCGCAACGCGGAGCTGGCCGGCCGGATCGCCGCGGCCCTGGCCGCGCTCCCCTGCTGACCGTGCCGGACGTCGTGGTGGTCGGCGACCTGGTCACCGACGTCGTCGTGCTGCTCGACGGGGACCCGGCGCCCGGGTCGGACCGGCCGGCGACGATCCGCAGCCGCGGCGGCGGGGCCGGCGCGAACGTCGCTGTCCACCTGGCCCGGCTCGGCACGCCGGTCACCTTCGCCGGCTGCGTGGGGGACGACGCCTCGGGCACCGGCCTGGTCGCCGAGCTGGCCGCCGCCGGGGTGACACCGGCCGTGCGCACCGTGCCGGGTGCGGCCACCGGGACGATCGTCAGCCTGGTCGAACCCGGAGGGCAGCGCAGCATGCTGGCCGACCGCGGCGCCAACCTCGCCCTGGAGGCGGCGGACGTCCCGGTACCGGCGCGGGGCGGGCACCTGCACGTCTCCGGCTACAGCCTGTTCACCCCGGGTCCGCGCGCCGCCGTCCTCGCCGCCGTGGCCGCTGCCCGCGCCGCCGGGTGCACCGCCTCGGTGGACCCGGCGTCCACCGGACCGCTGGCCGCCCACGGCGTCGAGCGCTGGTTGGCCGACACCGCGGCGGCCACGCTGGTGCTGCCCAACGCGGACGAGGCGCGGCTGCTCACCGGCCGCGCCGACCCGGCAGCGGCGGCCCGGGCGCTCGCTACCCGCCACCCGGTCGCGGTCGTGACGCTGGGCGCCGACGGCGCGCTGTGGGCGGCGGGCGACGTGCTGGTGCACCGGCCGGCGCACCCGGCGCGGGTGGTCGACACCACCGGCGCCGGAGACGCGTTCACCGCCGGGCTGCTGTCGGTCTGGCTGGCCGACCGGGACGGCGACCCGGTCGCGGCCCTGGAGGCGGGCCTGGCGCGGGCCGCGGCCGTGGTGGCCACGCCCGGTGCCCGCTGAGGCCCTGGTGAGGTGCTGGAACCCCTTGCAGGGCCCGCCGCGGCCCCGTCCCGGGTCCCACCCTGAGCTCGCGAAGGGTGGGGAGGAAGGGACCCTTCCACGGTGGGGGCAGAGGGGGCCCTTCAGTGCTCGATGACCCGGCCCGGGCGCGCGGGGTTCTCCAGGATGCGGTCCGGCCGCGGCGGGGTGTAGCGGTGCGCGTCGAGCTTCTTCTTCGGCGGCCGGTCGTTGGCCATCATCACCGCGATCCAGGGCAGCACGGTGCCCAGGAGGGCGAAGATCAGCGCGAGCCACAGCGTCTGGTAGAAGACCGCGGCCAGCACCAGGCTCACGCCGCGAACGGCCATGGTGATCACGTAGCGCTTCTTCCGCGCGGCGTGCTGCTCGGCCAGGCTCGGTTCCGCCTCGGTGATGAGCACCGGCTCCGGCCGGCGGGATCGCGCGGGCTGCTGGCTCGAGGCCACGGGCTTCCTCCCCTCCGCCGCCCTCACGGGTCTCGGCGGATCGGCTCCACGGGCTGCGGCGCCCGGCGTCCCGACGGCGCCTGGGTCCCCCGCACAGCCCGGGGTCTGCCGCCCATCGTGCCACCGGATCGCGCACGATGCAGGCGCCCCGACGTGGTCTCTCAGGAGGTCACGGCGCCCTTCGCCGCGCGCTTGGCCTCCTGCTTGAACTGCCGCACCTCGGCCAGGGACTCCGGTCCGGTGATGTCGGCGACCGACCGCCGGGCCCCCTCCTGGCCGTAGTCGCCTGCGGCCTCCCGCCAGCCCGGCGGGGTGACGCCGTACTGCTTGCCGAGCAGCGCAACGAAGATCTTCGCCTTCTGCGCCCCGAAGCCGGGCAGCTGGCCGATGCGCTCCAGGAGGGTGGCGCCGTCCGGGACGTCGGCCCACAGCCGCTCCGCGCGGCCGTCGTAGCGCTCGACCAGGAGCCGGCACACCGCCTGGGCGCGGGCGGCCATCGAGCCGGGGTAGCGGTGGACCGCCGGCGGGCCCTGGAAGACCTTCGCGAGGTGTTCGGGGTCGGCGTCGGCGATGTCGGCCGCCGAGAGCGTGTCGACGCCCATCCGGTCTGCCAGCAGGCGCGGCCCGGAGAAGGCCCGCTCCATGGGGAACTGCTGGTCGAACAGCATCCCGAGCAGCAGGGCCAGGGGGTCCCGGCCGAGCAGCTCGTCGGCCGCGGCGTCCTGGGTCAGGCGGAGGGTCGGCACGTCCCCGATCCTGCCGCACTGGACGGACGGCGACGTCTGCCCCCTGCCGGTTGCCGGTAGCCGTGTCCACCCGCTCCTCGATCTGAGACGTCCGGTTCACGGGGCGCTGAGCAACCGGTCCGGGCCAGGATGGGTCGGCGGGACGCAGGCCGCCGCGGCAGGGGGCGGGTCTGCAGCGGCACCCGCTCCCGTGTCGATCGGACGACCTCCCGCGCGGATCACCGACGTGGCGGGTACAGCCGCTGGCCGAGGCCCGTGCCGGTCGCCCGGGGTCGGGCGATTGCCTCCGCGCGGTCGGGACCTGCAGCCCGGTGAGCACGGCGGCGATCGCGCTCCGGCCAGTCAGCTCGGGGAGGACGCACGGGACGCGGCCTCCCGGCCGCCGGAGACCTCTCCCCGTGATCCCTGCCGGCCACCGTCGACGGCGGCCCCGGGCCGACGCAGACCGGGTCAGTCGTCGACGAGCACGACCTCGTACTGCTCGGCGGTCGGTGGGAGGCCGGTGTCGAACTTCGCGTTCACGACGGCGAGCCGGCTGTCGTGCCGGATCGCGGTCGTCGGGACCTGGAAGAGGTCGCTCGTGATGACCTCCACGACCGATCCGGCCGTCAGATCCCCGCTCAGCCGCACCTCGGTGACCTGGTTGCTGTTCTGCACCGCCCAGAGCCGTCGGCCGTGCAGCACGATGCCATCGACGGTCGGCACGCTGACCCCGGTGATCCGGGCGCTGTCGCCGCTCGCCGGATCCACCGTGTACAGCGCGCCGTTGGCGGCGTGCGCGACGACGAGCGTGCCGCCGTGCCGGACGGCGGCGATGCCGTTGAGGTTGAACGGGCCTGGTGTCTCGGCCGCCGGTCCCCGCAGGGTCAGCGTGCGGAACTCTGCTCCCGGTCGGCCGTGGCGGTCGATCGGCACGAAGTACAGGACGCCCCGGCGGCTCTCGGTGAACCACGCGCCCGACTCGGTGAGGGTGACGTCGTTGACCACTGTGGTGGGGGGATCGGCGTCCGGTGGGGACGGCGGAGCGAACTGGTAGGTGGCGACGGTGACCCCGGTCCGCAGGTCGTAGACGTACGCCTGACCGGTGCCGCCGCCCGCCACGTACAGCAGGTCGTGCCGGGTGTCGGCGTCCATGCCGACCGCCCACCGCCCCTCCGGCGCGTCGATGAAGAGCTCGGCGGTCCCCTTCTCCAGGTCGCCGCGGAACACGTCGCCGGCGAACAGGTCGCCCGCGTAGAACGTGCTGCCCCCGCCGTGTGCGATGCCCTCCGCCGAGGTGGCGCCCGGCAGGACGATGACCTCCGGCGCCGTCGCCGCGGCGGACGGGATGCCCGTGACCACCAGGCCGACCACGCAGCTGACCAGTGCCATCGCCCGGAGGTGGCCGGTCGCTCTCCGCATCGTCGTGGGCATGGCTGGCTCCGATCGGCGCTGTCGGACTCTGGTCGGACGAGACGGTCGTCAGCTGCTCGCTCCGCCGACTGTGGCCCGCAGGGCCTGTGCGGTGTAGGGACCAACGCCCCCCGTTCGTCCCCCGGTTCCACCGGGCAGGAACGAGCTCGACCGCGGACCATGCGGTGGTCCGAGACGCCGACGCGTGCTGCCGAGCGCCGCAACGCCCGTGGGCCCGGTCGTCGGTTCACGTTCGTGACCCGGTGGACCCGGTACTGCACCCGGGCTCCGGGCAGGACCCGCCGGCCAGGAACACGGCCTGGTCGACCCCGCGTAGCGCTCGTCCCCTGTCTCCAAGCGGGGATCGGTCGAGGACTGGTAGTGCTCGTCCGAGTTCGTCGGCGCCCCGCCGCCCATGCTCGCGAGGATCGCCGGGGTGAGCTCACCAGGCCGGAGTGCTGGGCGTAGGTGGAGCCCCCTCGTCGGTCTGCATCGTGGCGCGCACGTCCGAGCGGCCCAACCCGTCCGGGCACACCAGCACCCGGTCCGCGCCGGCGCCGATCCGACCGCTTCGCCGCGCGGGCCGGGTACTGGAGCGCTCAGGCGCAGCCCACCCCTCCGCCGCCGACACGGTGGCTGCGATGGCCGCGGACCGGAGCGCACCGCCCGGTCGCGGACGACGGCCACCGCTGCCACGCGGTCCGGTCGAGGTGCAGGCCGGACGGCCGGACAGTTCCAGCGGCCGACACGGCGTCTCTCCCGCCGTGCAGGCCGCATCCTGAGCTCTCCGCTCCGCCATCGCCGGCCGCAGCCCGGTACCCCTGCGAACCGCATCCCCGCCCGGCGATGAGTTCCCCGCTGACCGACGGTCCACCTGTCATCGGCCGCACGAGGAGGAGCCACGTGGACCAGCTGCTCAGAGTCCAGAACTTCACCGTCTCGAGTGACGGATTCGGGGCCGGTGAACACCAGAGCCTGGAGAGACCGTTCGGCCACGCCGACCCCGGGGACCTGTTCGCCTGGGCCGGCGCCACGGCGAGCTGGCCCAACCGCACCGATCCCGGAGGCAGCCGCGGGCTCGACGACTACTTCACCCGGGACTTCGCCCACAACATCGGCGCCGAGATCATGGGTCGCAACAAGTTCGGTCCCCAGCGTGGCCCCTGGGAGGACCACGAGTGGCAGGGCTGGTGGGGCGCCGAGCCGCCGTTCCACACCCCTGTGTTCGTGATGACCCACCACCCGCGCCCGTCGTTCACGCTCTCCGACACCACGTTCCACTTCGTCGACGCCGACCCGGCCACGGTCCTCGACCTGGCACGGGAGGCGGCCCAGGGCCGGGACGTCCGACTCGGCGGCGGGGCCACCGTCATCCGGCAGTTCCTCGACGCCGACCTCGTCGACACCATGCACGTGGCGGTCTCGCCGGTGGAGCTCGGCGCCGGCGTCCGGCTCTGGACCTCACCCGACGAGCTGCTCGACCGCTTCCACCTCGACGTCGTGCCCAGCCCGAGCGGCGTGACGCACCACCTGTTCTGGCGCAGGTGACACGAGAGCCCACGAGGGGACGCCGGATGCGGTGGATGTGGGCGTAGGTGCTCCTGCGTTCAGCTGCTTCGTCGACGCACGTGCTGGTCGGACAGCATCCCGAGCAGCAGGGCGAGCGGGTCGCGGCCGTCGATGGGCGTCCCGTCGTCCCCGGGATGTCCTCGTCGTCATGACGGTGACGGTGCGCGGGCTCCGCCACTGCACATTCGCGGGAGGGCGGGAGCTGGCAGGGTCGCCACGGGTGTGCACTCCGGGTCAGCGCGCTTCGGCGGCCGCCTTGATGCGGGAGAGCGTTGTCTGCATGCCCTCATGCAGGTCCGCATCGCGGTCCGCGCTGCCGGTCCACTTCTCCGTCAGCCAGGACATCGCCTTCGGCAGCGGGCGCTCCACCTCGTAGGACTCGGTCAGCCGCGTTCCGCTCGGGGTCGGCTCGAGCACGTACCGCCAGGTGTAGGAGCCGATGCCCGGCCCGTTCCGGTTGAACGCGAACTCACGGCCCACCTCGGCGACGATGACCACCGGCGTGTTGAACCACCCGGGACCGCGGCGGCCCTTGTTGCGGGCCTTGAACCGGGCACCGACGGCCGGGCCCGTCGCGCCGCCGGTCCAGGCGCACTGGCGACACTCGGGGCTCCACTCCCCCATACGGGAGATGTCGGCCACCAGCTCGTACACCTCGTCCGGTGGCGCCGCGATGGTCACGGTCACCGAGTCGTGGCGTCGACGCTCGGCCACAGCGGTCTCCTCCCGTCGAGCCGGCAGTGTCGGCCGGCGCCGGTGCGATGGGCGTGCAGCGTTGCGGAGTTCGTCGCCATTCAGGGACGTGTGCGCCTCGGCGACACCGCACGTGTCAGTCGGCGTCCATGGCGAAGCAGGTGACCCGGTGCAGCATCTGCAACACCGACATCCAGGTGACGACCTCGACGACGGCCTCCGCCGACAGCCCGCCGTCCCGACAAGCCGCGACGGTCGCCGCATCGACGGACGCGGGGCTGGACGAGGCCGCCCGGGCCAACCTCAGCACCGCCGCCGTCGTCCGGTCACCCGCAGGGAGCCTCGTGTCGTCGCCGCGCGCGATGGCAACTGCGTCGGCGAGTCGCTGACCACCGACGTCGGCGCGGTGGCCCAGAGCGCGGATGCCGACTGCGAGGTGCTCGTCCTGGACGATCTCGGCGAAGACGGCTCCGACGAGCACTTTGGCGTCGATGCCGACGACGGACGTCGCAGGGTCGAGGTTCTCCCGCAGCATCGAGGCGATGCTCCGGCGGACACGGCCGGACCGGAGGCGCGCCAGCACGGGGAACTCGTGCCCGGTCCGCTCCCGGAGGAACTCGCCGACCGCCGGCCACCGGCTCGGCACCCCACGCTGCCACCGGCGATCGAGCCGGATGGCGCCGGGCAGCAACGGCAGCAGCCGCAGCTTGGTCCCCCACCCGTCGACCGGCGGCGCGGGACGGGGAGGGATGGTGGGGTCGAGCAGCGCACCTGCCTTGCCGGGCGACCAGTGGGGGCCCAGCGTGTGCGCGACCTCGGCGACGACCGACTCCTCGAGTTCGACGCCGATGGCGTCCATGAACTTGTTGAGGAAGCCCATCATGGCCGCGCCGAGCACGATCCACTCGGCGTTCCGCTCGCCGTAGACGTCGAGCAGCTCGGCTCGCTCCTCGGCGGTCAGCTCACAGGGGATGCGTGCGAGTGACCGGGCCACGGCGATCGTCGCGAGCTCCCCGCGATCGAAGGACGCGGCCTCGGGGAGGAGAGCAGCCGCGACCTGCTCCGGCGAGGCCCCACGACGCATCGCGAACGAGCAGCTGTGCGCCGAGCAGTAAGGGCACTCCGCGGTGCGGCTCGCGACGTACATCGCCAGGCCCACGACCGCCGGAGGTGGCCCGCCCAGCCCCATGACGGGCACCGGCAGATTGAGGAAGTTCGGCACCAGGATGTTGTAGGTGCGGAACGCGGGTGGCCAGATCTCCAGATAGCGGTCGCAGTTCGGCACGACCCCGAGAACGGTGTCCACCAGCTTCAGCAGCGGGCGGTACTGCTCCTCGAGCACCTCCCAGCTCACCATCGCCTCCCGCAGGAGCGGGGTGAGCGGGGCGGCGACGGGCGTGCCGTCCGTGTCCTGCTCGGGCACGACGCTCATCGGGATCTCCTCACGCTCGACGAGCCGGGATTGACCGAGGACTCTGTCACTGACAGGATCACCTGTCAATGACAGATACGCACGTGAGCCGGATGGCGGACCGGCGCGCGGCGGTCGAGCGCCAGATCCTCGACGCGGCGTGGTCGGTGATGGCGCGTGAGGGCGCCGCGGCGCTCAGCGTGCGTGAGGTGGCGCGGTCGGTCGGGTTGCGCCAGCAGTCGTTGACCTACTACTTCCCGACCAAGCAGGCACTGCTGGACGCACTGTTCGCCGACGGGTTCTCCGACCTGCGCGCCGTCCTCGATCGCGTGCCGAGGCGCGAGGACCCGATCGACGCAGTCGTCTCGGTGGCGGAGGCCGTGGTCGGGTACTGCGTCGAGCACCCCGCCCGCTACCACCTGATGCTGCAGCGGACCGTTCCCGGCTTCGCGCCCAGCGACGCCAGCCACGACGTGGCACTCGGCGTCCTCGGCACGCTGGTCGACCGGCTCCTGGCGGCCGGCGTCAGCGACCCGGCCGACATCGCTCTCGTCCGCGGACTGATCAGTGGCCTCGCCTCCGAGCAGATCGCCAACGACCCCGGCGGTCGTGGGTACGTGGGTCACGTCGGCCGCGGCATCCGCGCACTGCTGTCAGCCGTCACCACCTCGGCCGGGCCGAGCGACATCCGCCGGTGATCGAGCGGAGTGGATTCCGTCGCGCCGCGCCCTCGCGCAGGAGGAGCACCGTCGGGGCTGGATCGACAGGTCGGTAGGGAGTCGGAGAGCCGCTGGTGCTCACGCCGACTTCCCTGCCTGTCGCGACGTGCGGGTCGCCGCGCGGCCCCGTGCGGTCACCACCCCGCGATCATCAGCAGGGGCGCCGGCAGGCCGGTCAGCGTCGGGCGTCACCGCTTCGTCGACGCATGTGCTGGTCGACGCGCATGCCCGGGAGCAGCGCGAGCGGGTCCCGGCCCAGCACCTCGTCGGCGGCGGTGTCCCGGGTGAGGGGCAGGGTCGGCACGCCCACATCGTGTCGCAGAGCCATCCGGGCTCGATCGTCCAGCGGGTCCGATCCCACGGCCCACGGTCCGCCGCACGCTCGGGCCCTTCCCGGCCGGACCCGGTCAGCACCCGGCGGCACGAGGTGGGACCTCCACCGCACCCTCCTCGGGCGCCTTCTGGCGACCGTGGAGGTGCTCACGCCGGCGGCCGCCCACACCTCCGTTCGGCGCGATCTGGTCGATGCGGGCCAGGTCGTCGTCGGCGAGTGCGGGTTCGGCGGCGGCGGTGTTGTCCGCGACGCGGACGGGGTTGCGCGATCCCGGGATCGGCACGATGTAGGGCTTGCGGGCCAGCAGCCACGCCAGCGCGAGCTGCGACAGCGTGGCGCCCTTGCTCGCCGCTAGCTCGGTGAGCTCCCGGACGAGCTCGACGTCGGTGCCGACGTTCTCCGGCTTCCACCACGCGAGCCGCTGCCGGAAGTCGTCCGCGGCGTAGTGCTCCCGCGACCGGACCGCGCCGCTGAGGAAGCCCCGAGCCAGCGGCGAACAGGCGACCAGCCCGATGCCCAGCTCCTCCGGGATTGGCAGTGCGCAGGTGCTCGTGCACGGCGCCCTCGCCTGCCTGGACATCGCCCTCGGGGAGTGGGTGCCTCCGACCGCGCCATGCCGCTCGCCGACCCGCTCGACGAGGCCTTTGCCGTCCTGCGCTGGGCTGCGGTCGCCGGAGCCTGTTGCACTGCAGTGAGACAGATGTCTAACATCGCCGCGTGAGCAAGACCATCGGATTCCGCCCGACGGAGGACGACGAGCGGATCATCCGGGAGGCGATGCGGGGCGACGAGCGCACGGCGGACGTCATCCGCCGCGCACTGCGCCTGCTGGACCGTGAAGCGTGGCTCGCGCGCGCGCGTGCCGATGCCGAGCGGTTGGTGGACGAGGATCTGTCCGACGAGACCGACGCCTGGTGATCCGCGGCGCCGTCTACCGGGTCGGCCTCGGCGAAGCCCGTCGCGGCCACGAGCAACGCGGTCGGCGGTACGGCCTGGTCCTGAGTCCGACCGACATGGCGTGGAACGTCGCCACGATCGTCCCGACGTCGACGCAGGCCCAGCCGGCCGTCTTCCGGCCCGAGATCGAGCTGGGCGGGGTCCCCACACGGTTCCTGGTGGATCAGCTGCGCAGCATCGACGTCCGCTTCGCCCACGCCGAGCCCGCGTTCTTCCTCCATCGCGACGAACTCGAGGAGGTCGAGGCCGCCGTCGCCCGGTATCTCGGCCTCTGACAGGCGTTTCGCGGCGCGCCCTGCCGGGTGCAGGCGCCGGCGCGGACGACCTCAGCTGCTCCGTTGGCCCAGGTGCCGGCCGAACGACATCCCGAGCAGCAGGGCGAGCGGGTCGCGGCCGAGCAGTTCGTCGGCGGCGGTGTCCTGCGCGATGCGGAGGGTCGGCACCCGCGCCATCCCGCCTCATCGGACCCCGGGCGGGTGTGCTGGTGAGCGGTACCGGCGAGCGCGGGCCCGCCGTCACGCACCGCGCCGCGAGGACCGGTCACCCGTCCCGCTAGGTCGAGCCCCGCAGGAGAGCGCACACGGGGCCCTACCCGACGCCCTGGCCCTCGACGGGCATGCCGTCGCGCGCCCACTCGGGGAACCCGTCCTCCAGTCGCAGGGCACGCCGTCCGCGGTGGTGCAGCAGCCGGACCGCCTCGTCGGCGTAGGCGCAGTACGGGCCCCGGCAGTAGGCGACCACCTCGGTGTCGGTCGGGATCTCCCGCAGCCGGTGCCGCAGGTCCGAGATCGGGATCGACCACGCCCCGGGGATGTGGCCCGCGGCGAACTCGGGCGCCGGGCGGACGTCGAGGACGACGACGTCCTGGTCGCGCAGCCGCCGACGCAGCTCGGCTCGGGTCATGGTCTCCAGCTCGGCGCGGTCGCCGAGGTACGCCTCGGCGAGCCGGTCGATCTCGGTCCGGTGGGCCGCGGCGACCTCCCGCAGTGCCGCCCAGAGCGCAGCCACGGCGTCGCTGGTGAGCCGGTAGTAGATCCGGGTGCCGGCCCGGCGGGTGCGCACCAGACCGCCGCGCAGCAGCTGCTGCAGGTGGTGGCTGGTGTTGGCGACGCTCTGCCCGATCTGCTCGGCGATCTCCTCGACCGACCGTTCCCCCTGGGCCAGCAGGTCGACGATCTCGGCCCGGCGGCCGTTTCCGAGCGCTCTCGCCGGCGCGGAGAGCCCGTCGAAGAGCGCGTCCTTCGCCGCCCGGTCACCCACGGCACCCACCTTCCTCAAACGAACGCTTGACGAGCGTACCCAGCCGGAGAACCATTCAAGCCATCGCTTGAGGAAGGCGCCGGCACCGGCCCGTCCGGGTCGGCCGGAGATGGGGCTGGCCATGTCGACCACACCGGATCTGCTGGTGGATCCCGTCGCCCTGCGCGAACAGGTCAGGGACAAGTACCGGGAGGTCGCCACCGATCCGACGCGGACCTTCCACTTCCACACCGGACGGGGACTGGCGCGGCGGCTCGGCTACGACGAAGACGCCGTGGCCGCCCTGCCCGACCGGGCCGTCGAGTCGTTCGCCGGCGTGGCCAACCCCTTCGCGCTGCGACCGCTCGCTGCCGGCGAACGGGTCGTGGACGTCGGTTGCGGCGCCGGGTTCGACTCCTTCCTCGCCGCCGGGCAGGTCGGCCCCGGCGGTCGGGTCGTCGGCGTGGACATGACCCCGGAGATGCTCGAGAAGGCGACCGGGACCGCCGCCGCCCTCGGCCTGGACCACGTCGAGTTCCGCACCGGCCTGGCCGAGTCGCTGCCCGTCGAGGACTCGTGGGCCGACGTCGTCATCGCCAACGGCGTCATCAACCTCTGCGCCGACAAGCACGCCGTCCTCTCCGAGATCCGCCGGGTGCTCCGGCCCGGAGGCCGCCTGCAGTTCGCCGACATCGCCAACGGCCGGCCGGTACCAGAAGGGGCGTTGCGGGACATCGACCTGTGGACCGGCTAGATAGCCGGCGGGCTGCCCCGTGCGGGCTGGCAGGAGATGCTGACCGACACCGGCTTCACCGACATCGCCATCGGCGACCCCGTCGACACCTTCGGCGGCGCCGGAGGAGAGCCGAATGCCCGCGCGTACGCGGTCCACGGCTACTCCTTCCTGGCCCGCAAGCCCACTGACCCCACGTAGGTCCATCCACTCGGGAAGGAGTCCGTCCATGTCCGACGCGGCCGTCCCGGTCGTCCCCGTCGTCGACGACGGCCTGGGCAACAGCAGCTACCTGATCGACCTCGGCGACGGCCGCGCGCTCGCGGTCGACGCCAGCCGGGACCTGCGGGCGGTCGACGCCGCCACGGCGAAGCGCGGACTGAAGGTGGTCGCCGCGGCCGACACCCATCTGCACGCCGACTTCCTGTCCGGCGCCACCCGTCTCGCCGCCCGCGACGGCGCCACGGTGTTCGCCTCGGCGACCGGCGGCCGGGAGTTCCCGCACACCGGCCTGCACGACGGCGACGAGGTCGACCTGGGTGGGCTGACGCTGCGGGCGTGGGCGACGCCCGGGCACACCGGGGAGCACGTCGCCTACCTGCTGGCCGACGGCGACCGGACGCTGGGCGTGTTCACCGGCGGCTCGCTCCTCGTCGGCGCCGCCGCGCGCACCGACCTCGTCTCCCCGGAGCAGACCGAGCCGCTGGCCCGCGCCCAGTACGCCTCGCTGAGGCGGCTCGCGACGCTGCCCGAGGACACGGCGGTGTGGCCCACGCACGGGGCCGGCTCCTTCTGCTCCGCACCGCCCGGCGCGGAGCGGACCACCACCATCGGCCGGGAGAAGGCCACCAACCCGCTGCTGGCCGCCGCCGACGAGGACACCTTCGTCGCCCGGCTGCTGTCCGGCCTCGGCAGCTTCCCGCCGTACTTCCTGCGCCTGGCCGAGGTCAACCGGCGCGGCCCGGCCCTGCCCCCGACCGACGCCGCCCTGCCGCCGCTGACCGCCGACCAGGTGGCCCAGGCAGCCGGCGCCGACGTCGTCGACGTCCGCCCGCCCGCCGACTACGCCGCCGGGCACCTCCCCGGCGCGCTGGCCATCCCGCTGCGGTCGGTGTTCGCGACCTGGCTGGGCTGGCTGGTCCCGGACCCGGCCACGCCGCTGATCGTCGTCCGCAACGACGACCAGGACCCCGACGAGATCGTCTGGCAGGCCCGCAAGATCGGCTACGACACCCTGCTCGGCGAGCTGGCCGGCGGCGTCGCGGCCTGGGCCGCCGCCGGACACCCGGTCGCCACCACGTCCCTGCTGGACGCCGAGCACGTCGATCCCGCCCGGGTGGTCGACGTGCGGCAGACCGGTGAGTACACGCGCGGACACCTGCCGGCTGCCCGCAACGTCGAGCTGGGCGCGCTGCCGAGCGCCGACCTGCCGACCGGGCCGGTGGTGACGATGTGCGCGCACGGCGAGCGCGCCACCACGGCCGCCAGCGTGCTGGAACGCGCCGGCCACCGCGGCGTCGCGGTGCTCACCGGCGGCGCCGAGGACTGGGCGAAGGCCACCGGCAACGCCCTCGAGACGACCGCATGACGGCCTCCGCCGGCGACGCCGCTGTCGCCTCGACGGCGGGCGGCGCGCCGGCGGTGCGGCTGGGGCTGCGCGCGAACCTCGCCCAGTTCTCCCTGCTCGTCGCGGTCAACGCGCTCGTGGGTGCGACGCTCGGTCAGGAGCGCACCGTGGTGCCGCTGCTGGCCGAGCGGACGTTCGGCCTGTCGGGGTTCAGCTCCGGGCTGCTGTTCATCGTGGCGTTCGGCGCGGTCAAGGCGGGCACGAACTTCTTCGCCGGCACGTGGTCGGACCGGTTCGGCCGCAAGCCGGTGCTGGTCGCCGGATGGCTCATCGCGCTGCCGGTGCCGGCCATGCTCATCTGGGGCCCGAGCTGGTGGTGGATCGTCGCGGCCAACGTGCTGCTCGGCGTGAACCAGGGGCTGACCTGGTCCACGACGGTGATCATGAAGATCGACCTGGTCGGCCCCGCCCGGCGTGGGCTGGCGATGGGTCTGAACGAGGCCGCCGGCTACGGCGCCGTCGCCGTCGCGGCGCTGGTCACCGGCTGGCTGGCCGCGGCCCACGGGCTGCGCCCGGCGCCGTTCCTGTTCGGCGCGGCAGTGATCGCCCTCGGGCTGGGCCTGTCCGGCCTGGCGGTGGAGGAGACCCGCGGCCACGCCCGGCTCGAGGTGGCACAGCACGTCTCCACCGGCGACCTGCACGGGAAGCTGTCCACCCGGCAGGTCGCCGTCCTCACCTCGTTCCGGGAGAGGGCGCTGTCGGCGGCCAGCCAGGCCGGCCTGGTCAACAACCTCAACGACGGGCTGGCCTGGGGCCTCGTTCCCCTGTTGTTCGCCGGTCACGGTCTCACCGTGGGCCAGATCGGTGCGCTGGCCGCGCTGTACCCGGCCGTGTGGGGTGTCGGGCAACTGGTCACCGGGGCACTGTCGGACCGGGTCGGCCGGAAGTGGCTCATCGTCACCGGCATGTGGGTGCAGGCCGCCGCCATCGGCCTGATCGCCCTCGGCACCACCGTCGGCATCTGGGCGCTCGCCGCCGTGCTGCTCGGCGTCGGCACCGCCATGGTGTACCCGACGCTGCTGGCGGTCATCGGCGACGTCGCCCATCCGGCCTGGCGGGCCCGCTCCGTGGGCGTCTACCGGCTCTGGCGCGACGGAGGGTTCGCCGTCGGTGCGCTGCTCGCCGGGGTCCTCGCCGACGCCTACGGCATGCTCACCGCCATCTGGACCGTCGCCGCCCTCACCGCCGCCTCCGGCGCCGTGGTGGCCGTGCGCATGTACGAGACGCACCGCCCTCCCGTGCACGCCACCGGCCGGGCAGGTCCGGGCGCCGACCGGTGAGCCTGCCGTGGGTACCGACTGTCGGGCGGCCGTCCTCCATCGTCCGGCCGCCGGCGGTCGACGTCGCAGCCTGCTGCTGGTGTCCTCCGCTGCAGTGGGGCACGGTTGCCGACGGTGCCGCGGACCGACCTGCCCCCTCATGGGGCGTGCTGGAGCCACCGGAGCCGACGGCCCCGTCCCACCGGACGCCTCCGCCACAGTGACGAACGGCTCACCACCCGACCCTCACGTCAGGGATGAGTTCCGGCAGACTGTCGGCGACAGCGGTGATGCGGTCACCAGTGCCGAGGATCTCCGATGGGCGCATCCCCACGGGACCCGCTGCCGGACCAGCGCGCCACTCCCCGCAGGCGCACCGGTGCCCCGCCCCTGACCCAGCCCTGCCTCCAGTGCCACCCATCTGCGCCCACAGGCGCCGAACGAGACGGATCCATGTCCTCAGTCCTGCCCGCCCTGCCCGAGCCGCGCCTGCGCCGCCCCGCCTGGCTGTCCCCGACGGCGGCCCGCACCGAGGTCCTCGCCGGCCTGGTCGTCGCGCTGGCGCTGATCCCCGAGGCGATCAGCTTCTCCATCCTCGCCGGGGTGGACCCGCGGGTGGGCCTGTTCTCCTCGTTCGTCATGGCCGTCGTCATTGCCTTCACCGGTGGTCGCCCGGCCATGATCACTGCGGCCACCGGCGCCATCGCGCTCGTCGTCGCGCCGCTCGCTCGTGAGCACGGTCTGGAGTACCTGCTCGCCGCGGTCGTCCTCGGCGGGGTGTTCCAGGTGCTGCTGGCCGCGGCCGGTGTCGCCCGGCTGATGCGTTTCATCCCGCGCAGCGTGATGGTGGGCTTTGTCAACGCACTGGCGATCCTGATCTTCACCGCGCAGCTGCCGCACCTGATCGATGTGCCCCGGCTGGTCTACCCGCTGGTCATCGCCGGCCTGGTCGCGATCTTCGCGCTGCCGAAGCTGACCACCGTCGTCCCGGCGCCGCTGGTGTCGATCCTCGTGCTCACCGGCCTGACGGTGGCCGCCGGCATCGCCATCCCGGACGTCGGCGACCAGGGCGAGCTCCCCGACAGCCTGCCGTTCCTCGCCCTCCCCGAGGTGCCCTTCACCTGGGAGACGATGACGGTCATCGCCCCGTATGCGCTGGGTATCGCCTTCGTGGGGCTGATGGAGTCGCTGATGACCGCGAAGCTCGTCGATGACCTCACCGACACCCACTCGGACAAGACCCGCGAGTCCTGGGGCCAGGGTGTCGCCAACATCGCCTCCGGCTTCTCCGGCGGCATGGGCGGCTGCGCCATGATCGGCCAGACCATGATCAACGTGAAGTCCGGCGCCCGCACCCGGCTGTCCACCTTCTTGAGCGGGGCCTTCCTCCTCGTGCTGGTCGTCGCGCTCGGCGACGTCGTCGCGATCATCCCGATGGCCGCCCTGGTCGCGGTGATGGTCTTCGTGTCGATCGCCACCTTCGACTGGCACAGCCTGCGGACCATCCACCGGATGCCGAGGAGCGAGACCGCGGTGATGCTCACGACCGTGGCCGGCACGCTGCTCACCCACAACCTCGCGATCGGGGTCGGCGCGGGCGTGCTGGTCGCGTGCGTGCTCTTTGCCCGCCGCGTGGCCCACCTGGCCGAGGTCACCAGCGTCACCGGCCCCGACGGCGGCTCCCGGGTCTACTCGGTGACCGGCGCTCTGTTCTTCGCCTCCAGCAACGACCTCTACACCCAGTTCGACTACGCGAACGACCCCGACGACGTGGTCATCGACCTCTCCGACGCCCACGTCTGGGACGCCTCCACCGTCGCCACCCTCGACGCCATCACCCACAAGTACGAGACCCGCGGCAAGACCGTCAGGATCGTCGGCCTGAGCGGGCACTCCGCCGACCGGTACGAGCGGCACACCGGCCAGCTGGCCAGGGCGCACTGATGCCGATGACGCGCACCGGGCTCCTGCAGATCGGCCAGGTCGCCGAGCGCACCGGGCTGAGCTTGCGCACCATCCGTTTCTACGAGGAGAACGGGCTGGTCGTCCCCACCGCCCGCAGCGAGGGCGGGTTCCGCCTCTACAGCCATGACGACGTCGCCCGCCTCGAGGTGATCAAGCGGATGAAGCCGCTGGGCTTCACGCTCGAGGAGATGCGCGAGCTGCTCACCCTGCTCGCCGACCTGGACGCGGGGGCCGGTGACCCGGCCCAGCTGCTCGACCGGCTGCGCATGTTCCACGAGGCCGCCACCGCCCGCGTCACCGCGCTCCGCGAGCAGCTCGCCGTTGCCGAGGGCTTCGCCGCCACCCTCGCCGCTCACCTCGGCACCCGGTGCCGGGCCCACCACGACGACGCTGCCACGCCGCGCCCCAAGTGAGACCGTCGGCGCCTGCCGGTACCTCTGGACGTCCGAGCTCAGCGGCTCTCGCAGTACTCCTTCAGCCCCCGGACCCCGCCCTCGATGGCCGGTCCCATCGTGCCGGCCAGCTCGTCGGGCGTGATCTCGGTGCTGTAGACGACGAGGCTCCGACCGTCGTCGAGCTCCAGCACGTCGACGGTGCCAAGGTGCGACTCGGCCGGCACCCCGCCGCCGACGATGCGGTATTGGAACCGGCGGAGGGCCGGGTCGTTGGCGACGATCTCCTCCTCCAGCGGGACCCCGCCCTGCAGCTCGCAGCTGCGCCCGTTCCCGCTCGCCGAGGACGTGAGCACGGCCGGGAACCACGCCGAGATCCGGCCGGCGTCGCTGACCACGGACCACACGTCGGCGGCGGGGCGGTCGATGGTGATGTCGGTGCGCAGCGTTGCCATCAGGGGCTCCTGTCCGTGCTGGTCGTCGGTGCGGCCAGCGTCTCCCCCGGCACCGGAACCCCGCGCCCTCGGGTGTCAGCGGCGTGACAGATCGGCCGGCTCACCCCCGGAGCGCAGCTCTGTCACCGAGCTGACAGTGCCGCCGGGGCCCTCCTGCTCGGCGACCGGCGGCGGCTGCGCCTGCAGCGGGTCAGCTTCGCCGCGCACGTCGACGTGCGGATGCGCGGCCGGCGCGGTGGTGGACGTCGCCGGCCGGACCCCGCATCCGCAGCAGCGCCGCGGCGTAGTCGTCCGGGTGCAGCAGACTCACCTCGCCCCCCGATCAGTTGGGCGTGCGCGTACGGGCCCCGCCGCTGCCGCAGGTAGGCCATCTGCGCGTCGACCTCGGCGACCGTGTGGCCGCCGTCCACCCGGACCTTGTTGGCGTCCGCGGAGTGGTACAGGTGGGGTTGCACCGCGGGAAGACGCCGTGCGTGCCCTCGCAGCCGACCGCGTGTCGGCCGAGCAGCTGTGCCGGCGTCCGCACGGCCTCGGGCAGCTACGCCCACCGCTCGTGGAGCACCCGCTCGGTCTCCGGGTGCACGAGCCGGGTGAGCCGGTCCCAGCGTTCCCGCACCGCCCGCATCCGCATCCCGGTCTTCCGTCCTGGGCCGGCGGGGCGCCGTCCGGTTCGGGATCCCGGTGACCACCGTCACGGCTTCCCGACCGGCTCCCCTCGTGCGCCGGGATGAACCGGCACCCCTCGCCGGGTTGCCCTCCCCTCCTGACCTCCCGAGACCGAGGAGACCGCATGGCCCGCATCCCCGTCCCCACCGTCGACAGCGCCTCCGGAGCCCAGCCGGGACGCGCTGAAGGCCCTGCAGGAGCAGTTCGGCACGGTCCTCAACACCCACGGCGAGTTGGCGCACTCCCCCGTCGTCCTCAACGCCTGTGCCGCGCTCCAGCGGGTGATCGCCGAGGACGGCACCCTCGACGCGGCGACCCGCGAGGCCATCGCCCTCGTGGTGGGAACGTCGACCGGTGCTCCTCCTGCCAGTCCGCCCACCCTGGGAGCGCAGGCGGCCGGCCCGACGACCGAGCAGACCTTGGCCATCAGGAGCGGCTCGTACCGGGACGACCCAGAGCTGGCCGCGCTCCTGACGCTGGTCCGGGAGTCCGCGGGCGCCGTCGGACCGGTCGGGGACCGCAGCTGGCAGGCCGCGCTGGACGCCGGCTGGAGCGACACCGAGCTGACCGAGGCGTCGGTGCACATCGCGCTCAACCTGTTCACCAACCACGTCAACCACCCGGTCCAGACCGAGCTGGACCTCCCGGCCGCGCCTGCGATCCGATCCGGACGTCCCGGTCGGCCGCCGGAGATGCCCCGGGCGTCGTCCGGCGGCCGGCCGGGCACGACACCGAGCAGGATCCGACCAGCGCAAGACGCGTGACGACCGTGCCCCTCCGCCACCACCGACCTCCCGGGAGCCCGCGATGGCCACCTCCCCGTCCGTGATCGTCTTCGACGTCAACGAGACCCTGTCCGACATGAGCCCGATGGCCGGTCGCTTCGCCGACGTCGGAGCCCCCGCGCACCTGGCCACGACATGGTTCGCCACCCTGCTCCGGGACGGGTTCGCCCTCACCGCCGCCGGCGCCTCCCGCCCCTTCGCCGGGCTCGCGAGGGACGCGCTGCGCGCCGTGCTCCACGGCGTGGACCTGGACCGCGACACCGACGCGGCCGTCGAGCACGTCATGAGCGGCTTCGCCGAACTGGCGGTCCACCCCGACGTGCCCGACGGGGTCCGGGCGCTGCACGCCTCCGGACGGCGCCTGGTCACCCTCACCAACGGATCGGTCCAGGTCCCGGAGCGGCTGCTGGGCGGCGCGGGCATCCGCGACCGGTTCGAGGCGCTGCTGTCGGTGGAGGACGCCGGCGCCTGGAAGCCGGCGCGCACCGCCTACGAGTACGCCGTCCGGACCTGCGGCACCGACCCGGCCGACATGCTGATGGTCGCCGTGCACCCGTGGGACATCGACGGCGCCGCCCGCGCCGGGCTCACCACCGCGTGGATCAACCGCACCGGCGCGCCCTACCCCGAGTCCCTCACCCCGCCCTCGCTGCGCGCCACCGGCCTGACCGACCTCGCCGAGCAGCTGTCCTGAGCCGGGCCGGACCCGGCACACCCTGCGCCGACGCCCGTCCTGCCCGGCCGGAGGATGGTCCGGTGCGCGCGGTGGTCAGCAGGGTCACGACGGCGGCGGTGACGGTGGACGGCGCGGTCGTCGGCGAGATCGGCCGCGGCCTGCTGGCGCTGGTCGGGGTGGGCCTCGAGGACGACGCGCAGCGGGCCCGGACGCTGGCGCGCAAGGTGCACGAACTGCGGGTCTTCCCCACCGAGGACGGCGCCCGCTCGGTGGGCGACCTGGGCCTGCCGGTGCTCGTCGTCAGCCAGTTCACGCTCTACGCCGACACCCGCAAGGGCCGCCGTCCCTCCTGGTCCGACGCGGCGCCGGGCGAGCTGGCCGAGCCCCTGGTCGCGGAGGTGGTCGCCGAGCTGCGGCGGCGCGGCAGCGAGGTGGCCACGGGCGTGTTCGGGGCGCGCATGCTCGTCTCGTCGGTGAACGAGGGCCCGATGACCTTGCTGCTCGAGGTCTGAGCCGCCTCCGGGCTGGGTACACGAGCGTGACGCGACACACGCCCTGTGCTTTTGCTGTGAAACGGGCATCCGAGGAACACCCGGCCCCCTCGGGGCCGTTGGACAGGGCGTACCACAGGGACACACAGAGCGGGGGCTCATCGGCTGACCAGAGCCGGAGGAGCGGCCCGACCCCCCGACGCCCGGGTGCACCGTCGCCCATCGACCACCGACGGTGTGCATCCGACCCGAAGGCAAGGACGAAGACAGATCGTGACGCTGCTGCAGTCTTCCACCACCGACACCCTCGAGGTCCGCTCGCCGCGGCGCGAGCCGGACACCAGCGGGCTGGTCTCGACCGACCTCGTCCGGGTGTACCTCAACACCATCGGCAAGACGGCGCTGCTCACCGCCGAGCAGGAGGTCGAGCTCTCCAAGCGCATCGAGGCCGGTCTGTACGCCGAGCGCCTGCTGTCCGAGCGACAGCTGACCCCGGCCCTCCAGCGGGACTACAAGGCGCTGGCCGCCGACGGCAAGGCCGCCAAGCGGCACCTGCTCGAGGCCAACCTGCGCCTGGTCGTCTCGGTGGCCAAGCGCTACACCGGTCACGGCATGACGTTCCTGGACCTCATCCAGGAGGGCAACGTCGGCCTGATCCGCGCCGTCGAGAAGTTCGACTACACCAAGGGCTTCAAGTTCTCGACCTACGCGACGTGGTGGATCCGCCAGGCCATCACCCGGGCGATGGCCGACTCCGGCCGCACCATCCGGCTGCCCGTGCACCTCGCCGAGCAGGTCAACAAGGTGGTGCGCACCCGGCGCCGGATCCACCAGGAGCTGGAGCGCGAGCCCACCGCCGAGGAGCTGGGCCTCGAGCTCGACATGACCCCGGAGCGGATCACCGAGCTGCTGGAGTACTCGCGCGACCTGGTGTCGCTGGACCAGACGGTCGGTGCCGACGAGGAGTCCCGGCTCGGCGACTTCATCGAGGACGCCGACGCCGCGGTCGCCGAGGACGCCGTGGCCTTCCAGATGATGAAGGGCGACGTGCGGACCGTGCTCTCCACGCTGGAGGACCGGGAGCGCGACGTGGTCGTGCTGCGCTTCGGCCTGGACGGCGGCCAGCCGCGGACGCTGGAGCAGATCGGCAAGCAGTTCGGTCTGTCCCGCGAGCGGGTGCGCCAGATCGAGCGCGAGACGATGGCCAAGCTGCGCGACCCGCAGCGCGCCGACGCCCTGCGCGACTACCTCGCCTGATCAAGGCCCCCTCTGCAGGGGCCGAGGACGAGAGCCGGTCACCTCCGGGTGGCCGGCTCTCGGCGTGTCCGGCGTGCCGCGACGTCACCGTGTCACGGGATCCCGGACCGGGCGACGCGGGCCATGGCCTCGGCCCGGGTGGCCACGCCGAGCTTGGCCAGGATGCTCCCGACGTGGTGCTCCACGGTCCGCTTGCTGAGGAACAGCCGGGCGGCGATCTCCTGGTTCGACAACCCCTCGACCACCAGCTGCAGCACCTCCCGCTCCCGCTCGGTCAGCGGACCACCGGGCTGCCGGCCGGCCGCGGTGCGGGTGCCCAGGTTGCGCAGCAGCTCGGCGGCCTCGTCCGCATCGTGCCGGGCGCCGAGCCCGCGGAACACGCCGAGCGCGGCCCGCGCCTCGGCGACGGCCACCTCCGGCGCGGTGCCGCAGACCTCGCGGGCGATGGCCAGCCGGGCCCGCGCGGCCTCCCACGGCAACCCGGCCCGTGCGAAGCCGACCAGTGCGGCCTCCAGGTGCGGCAGGACGGCGGTCCGGCCGTCCGGGCGTGCGAGCACCGCCGCCACCTGCTCGGCGAAGGCGGCGACGTGCGGGAGCCGGCTCCCGGCGGCCAGGGCGCGGAGCCGGTCCCGCACCGCCTCGGCCTCCGCAGGCCGTCCGTAGTCGGCCTGGACCTCGGCGAGCAGCGCCAGGCCCGGCACCTGCAGGACCGTCCCGCCGTCGAGCGACCGGCGCAGGACGGCGGCGGCCATCTCCCGCTCCCCCCGGACCATGTGGATCCGGGCCAGGGGCAGGACCGCCTGGACGTCGAACTCGTTGCCGACCAGGAGCTCGGCCGCCTCCGCGGGCCGCCCCTGCCGGACCCGCAGGTCCGCCAGCCGTACGCACACCCCGGAGCGCAGGGCGCGCATCCCGGTCTCGTGGATCCGCAGCGCCGTCATCAGCTCCTGCTCCGCCTCGGGCCACCGCCCCGCAGCGATGAGGACGCCGGCGTGGTGCATCAGACAGATCGCCGAGACCCACAGGTCGTTCGAGGCGCGCCCGGCCGCGTCGCCGACGGCCAGCCACTGCTGGGCCCGGCGGACGTCCAGGGCCACCTCGCAGCAGAGCAGCATCTTGCAGAAGATCTCGCCGATCACCAGGTGGTCGCGCACCTCGCCGTTGGTGGCGGCGACCGCGGCCTCGTCCACGCACCGCATGCCCTCGGGGACCCGTCCCCTGAGGACGAGCCCCATCCCGCGGTAGGCCAGCGCACAGAACCACAGGTCCTCGTCCCCGAGGCGCCGGGCGATGCGGGCCGCCGCCCGCGCGTGCGCGTCGACCTGGTCCGGGTCGTCCGTGGCCAGCGCCTCGGCGAGCCGGACCCAGCCCACCTCGGAGCAGTTCCCCGCCTCCGCGGCCAGGCTCCTCGCCCGGGCCAGCCACCCTCCAGCGGCCGCCCCGTTCCCGCGGACGGCGGCGTGCAGGAAGGCCAGCTCGCGGCCCGCGATGAGGGCTGGACGCCGCGTCTCGCCGCGCGCCCGGTAGCCGGCGTAGGCCCGCTCGTACCAGTGGATGGCCGCCTCGAAGTCGCCCGCCCACTCCAGCGCCCGCGCCAGGCCATGACAGGCGTCCGGCGTGTCGTCCAGTGCCACGGCACCGGAGAACACCGACCGGGCGGTCGACCAGTCGCCGCGCTCGAGCGCCGCCTCGCCGTCGGTCAGCAGAGCAGGGATCCCTGCCGCCATGTCCCCAGGATCCCACCCCGGCCCCGTCCGCCGTCCCTCCCGCTGCCCCCGTACTCACGTGTGGCCCTGGGTGCGTGCACCCATGACCCGTGGAGGGCGCCGCAGGAGGCTCCGGGACGTCGGCAACGGAGGGAGAGGCCATGACCAGCACCCGGCGCACCACCGCGGACGAGGCCGAGCGCTTCCAGGTGTCCACCGAGGCCGCCGAGGTCTACGAGTCCCGGTTCGTGCCCGCGATCTTCGCCGAGTGGGCTCCGCTGCTCGTCACCGTCGCGGGCGTCGCCCCGGGGCAGTCCGTCCTCGACGTCGCCTGCGGCACCGGCGTCGTCGCCCGGACCGTGGCGGACCGGCAGGGCGGCGACGGCCGGGTCGTCGGCGTGGACCTCAACGACGGGATGCTCGCCGTCGCCCGGCGGATCCGGCCGGAGCTGGAGTGGCGCCGTGCGGACGCCGCCGAGCTGCCCTTCCCCGACGGGACCTTCGACACGGTCCTGTGCCAGATGGCGCTGATGTTCTTCCCGGACCGGGCCGCGGCGCTCCGCGAGATGGCCCGGGTGACCCGGCCGGGCGGCACCGTGGCCGTCTGCGTCCCCGCGGCACTGGACGCCCAGCCCGCCTACGGGCCCTTCGTGGAGATGGCGGTGGGGCACGCCGGCCCGACCGCCCGGTCGCTCCTCGGCAGCTACTGGTCGTGCGGTGACGTCCGGGAACTCGTCGCCTGGCTCACCGGAGCCGGCCTCGCCGTCACCGACACGTGGACCCACCTGGGCACCGCCCGCTTCGACTCCCCCGAGGACCTCGCGGCGACCGAGGTCGAGGCGTCGCCACTGGCGGAGCTGCTGCCCCAGGACGTGTACGCCCGGATCCGGGCGGGTGCCCGGGAGGTGCTGGGGCCCTTCACCGATGCCACGGGCGCCCTCCTCGCCCCGTTGCGCGGGCACCTGGTCGCAGGACGGGTCCCCCGGCGTCCCTAGACCCCGGGCGTGCGCATCCGGCGGGGCCCGGGGTCGACGCGGGCGGTGGGCGGGCCGATGCGGGCGGCGGCGCCGGCGACGACCAGCGACCGGCCGCCGTGCCAGGGGTTGGGCGGCCCGACGATCACCGGCTCCAGGGACAGCTGCAGCACCTCGGGCAGGTCGTCGGCCAGCGCGGCGACGCGCAGCAGCAGGTCCTCCAGGGCGGCGACGTCGGCCGGCTCCGAGCCGCGGTAGCCGTCGAGCAGCGGCCACGCCCGCGGCGAACGCACCAGCTCGGCGGCGTCCAGGTCGGTCAGCGGCAGGGCCCGGTACGCGCGGTCGCCCAGCAGGTCCGTGGCCACGCCGCCCAGGCCGAAGCTGACCAGCGCGCCGAAGGACGGGTCGTCGACGATCCCTACGACCGTGGCGACCCCGGGCGCGGCCATCTCCTGCACGATCACCGGGTCGCCCGCCGGGATGGCCGCGAACGCCGCGCGCACCGCCTCGGCGTCGGCGAGGTCCAGCCGCACGCCGCCGAGGTCGGAGCGGTGCCGCAGCCAGGGAGCCGTCGACTTGAGCACCACCGGGTAGCCGATCTCCTCGGCCGCGGCGACCGCGGCCTCCACGTCGGTGACCGTGCGGGTGCCCAGCAGCGGGATGCCGTAGGCGGCCAGCAGCGCGATGAGCTCGTCGTCGGTCAGCGCCCGCCCCTCGGGTGCCGACGCCAGCGCCGACCGGACGACGTCCCGTCCGGCCTGCTCGTCGATCCCCTCCAGCTCCGGCACCTCACCGACCGGACGGCGCCGCCAGGCGGCGTACCGCGCCACCTTGGCCAGCGCGATCACCGCCCGCTCGGGTGTGGAGAACGACGGCACCGAGCCGCGGGCCGGCGTGCCGTCCTCCCCGATCAGGGCCAATTCGGCGGGGACGCCCTCGTTGGAGAGGAACGTCGCGACGATCGGCTTGTCCGCCGGGGCGGCCACCTCCCGCAGCGCCCGGCCGAACTCCGCCGAGCCGCGGGACAGCGGCGGCAGGAACACCGCGACAACGGCGTCCACGCCGTCGTCGTCCACCGCGCCCTGCAGGGCGGCGCGGAACTCCTCCGCCGTCCCGTCCGCGCCGATGTCGGTCGGCGCCTCGTGGGCCAGCTCGAGCCCCTGCTCGAGGACCGCGTCGCTGACCAGCCAACCCATCGCGGTGGAGTTGCCGACCACCGCGACCCGGTCGCCGGCCGGCAGCGGCTGGTGGGCCAGCAGCGTGCCGACGTCGAACAGCTGCGCCAGTGTCTCCACCCGGATGACGCCGGCCGAGGCGAACAGCGCCGCCACCGATTCCTCGGGCACGGCGACCGACGTGCCGGCCAGCCCCTCGGTCATCCGCACGTGCCGGCCGCTCTTCACCGCGGCCACCGGCTTGGTGCGGCCGACCCGGCGGGCTAGCCGGGCGAACTTGCGCGGGTTGCCGAAGCTCTCCAGGTGCAGCAGCACCACCTCCGTGGCCGGGTCGGTGGCCCAGTACTGCAGCAGGTCGTTGCCGCTGACGTCGGCGCGGTTGCCGGCCGAGACGAAGCTGGACAGGCCGATGTTGCGGGTGCGCGCCTGCTCCAGCAGCGCCGAGCCCAGCGCGCCGGACTGCGCGAAGAAGCCCACCCGCCCGCGGCCGGGCACCCGGGGCGCCAGGCTGGCGTTCAAGCGCACCGCCGGGTCGGTGTTGACGATGCCCAGGCAGTTCGGGCCGACCACCCGCATGCCCGAGGCGCGCGCCGCGGCGACCAGCTGCCGCTCGCGGACCCGCCCCTCGGGGCCGGACTCGCCGAACCCGCCGGAGATCACCACCAGCCCCCGGACCCGCTTGCGCCGGCACGCCTCCACGACCTCGGCCACCTCGTCGGCGGGCACGGCCAGGACGGCGAGGTCGACGTCGACGGGGATGTCCTCGATGCCGGCGTAGGCCGGCACCCCGCGCACGTGCCGGGTGCCCGGGTTGACCGGGTAGACCGGGCCCTCGAAGCCCAGGTCCAGCAGGTGCCGCAGGACGGCGTTGCCGATCTTGCCATCGTCGTTGCTGGCGCCCACCACGGCGACCGACGACGGCGTGAGCAGCCGCGCGATGGACCGGGACTCGCTGCGCTGCTCGCGCTCGTAGGCGACCTGCAGGGCCGTCTCGGTCGGCGCGATCGGGAAGGTGAGGTGGACGACGCCCTCCTCGTAGGACCGCCTCGGGGTGTACCCGGCGTCCAGGAAGACCCGCACCATCCGGTTGTTCTGCGCCAGCACCTCGGCGACGAAGTTCTCGATCCCCCGCTCCCGCGCGGCCGCGGCCAGGTGCTCGAGCAGCACCGAGCCCAGCCCGCGGCCCTGGTGGGCGTCCTCGATGAGGAAGGCGACCTCGGCGTCGTCGGTGCCGGGATAGCGGTCGTACCGGCCGACGCCGATGACCTGGTCGCCGAGCACCAGCACGAAGGCGACGCGGGCGTCGTGGTCGACGTGGGTGAAGCGGTACAGGTCCTTGTCCGACAGCCGCTTCATCGGCCCGAAGAACCGGTAGTAGCGGGTCTGATCCGAGCTGCGGTCCATCAGCCCGACCAGGCCCTCGGCGTCCTCGGGACAGATCGGGCGCAGGTGCACCGTGCCGCCGTCGGCGGCGATGATGTCGGCCTCCCAGTGCGCGGGCGGCTGGGGCGGCGGACCGTCCTCCGGCGGCGCCGGCCGGGTGCTCTGCTCAGTCACGGGGGTCGTCCGGATCCAGGCCGAAGTAGGGGAACGAGGCGGTGCGGGTCCGCGTGACGGCCCGGTCCACGCGGGACTCGGTGAACGGGTCCCAGTGCGCGAAGCCGGTGTAGCCACCCTCGGTCATGTGCGTGGGCGGCCGCGCCCGCAGCCCGCGGCGGACGACGTCCTCCCGCCAGGACTCGGGGATCTCGGTCTGCGGGTCCAGCCGGGCGTCGGCCGCCTCCGCGATGAGGTGGGTCCAGGCCCGGGGCACGCAGCGCACCAGGCCGTACCCGCCGCCGCCGAGAGCGATCCAGCGGCCGTCGCAGATCTCGTGGGCGAGGTCGTGCACCGCCTTGTAGCTGGCTCGCTGCCCGTCGATGGTGAGCGCGAGGTCGGCGAGCGGGTCCTCGTGGTGGGCGTCGCAGCCGCACTGGGTCACCAGGATCTCGGGCCGGAAGGCCTTGAGCACGCTGGGCACGACCGCGTGGAAGGCCCGCAGCCAGCCGGAGTCGTCGGTGCCGTTGGGCAGGGCGAGGTTGACCGCGCTGCCCAGCGCCTTGTCCGGGTCGCCGGTCTCCTCGGGGAAGCCGGTTCCGGGGAAGAGGGTGAGCGGCGTCTGGTGGACGCTCACCGTCAGCACCCGCGGGTCCTCGTAGAACGCCGCCTGCACGCCGTCCCCGTGGTGGACGTCGAGGTCGACGTAGGCGATGCGCTGGTGCCCCTGGTCCAGCAGCCACTGGATCGCCACCGCGGCGTCGTTGAAGACGCAGAAGCCCGAGGCGCGGTCGCGCATCGCGTGGTGCAGCCCGCCGGAGATGTTGACCGCGTGCTGCGCCCGCCCGCTGTGCACCTGCTCCGCGGCGAGCACGCTGCCGCCGGTGATCAACGCCGCGGCGTCGTACATGCCCTCGAAGACCGGGTTGTCGGCCGTCCCGAGACCGTGGCCGACGTCCGGGTCGGACGGCGCGCGCTTGACCGCGTCCAGGTAGGCGGGGTCGTGCACGCGGGTGAGCAGCTCCACGTCGGCGGCCGTGGGCCGCAGCACCTGCAGCCGGTCGGTGGCCAGGACGCCGAGGCTGTCGGCCAGCCGCATGGTGAGGTCCAGCCGGACCGGGTGCAGCGGGTGGTCCCCGCCCATCGTGTAGCCGAGCAGCGCGTCGTCCCAGACGACCGCGACCGAGTCACTCACGGGACACTCCTCGACGCCGACGGCGATGTCGCGGGCGACGCTACCGCCGGGACGGTGGTGCCGTGCCGACGACGGTGCCGCCGCGTGAGCGGGCGCACGCGCTCTCCCCCCGTACCATGGGTTTCGACACGGAGGAGACCTGTGAACGACCTCATCGACACCACCGAGATGTACCTCCGGACGATCTTCGAGCTGGAGGAGGAGGGGATCGTCCCCCTCCGCGCCCGCATCGCCGAGCGGCTGCACCAGAGCGGCCCGACGGTGAGCCAGACGGTCGCCCGGATGGAGCGGGACGGCCTGCTGACCGTCGAGGGGGACCGGCACCTGCAGCTGTCCGAGTCCGGACGGCAGCTGGCCACCGCGGTGATGCGCAAGCACCGGCTCGCGGAGTGCCTGCTGGTCGACGTCATCGGCCTGGACTACGCCGACGTGCACGAGGAGGCGTGCCGGTGGGAGCACGTGATGAGCGAGGCCGTCGAGCGCAAGCTGCTCACCCTCCTCGGCAACCCGACGGTGTCCCCGTTCGGCAACCCCATCCCCGGCCTCGACGCGCTGGGCGGCGAGACCTCGGCGGTGCTCGACTCGCTGACCCTGCTGTCGACCACGGCCACCCCCGAGGGGCGCCGGGTGGAGATCAAGCGGATCAGCGAGCAGCTGCAGGAGGACACCGAGCTCATGCGCCAGCTGGCCGCGCAGGGTCTGCGGCCGGGCATGACCGCCGTCGCCCAGCTGACCGCCGGCACGGTCAGCCTCGACGGCGAGGTGCTGCCGATGGGCGTGGCCCAGCACGTGTTCGTCAGCGCCCTCGACGAGGAGCTCACCCCGGCGCAGGCAGCTCCCCGCCTGTGAGCGGGCGGCTCGCTCCCCCGGCTCCTACGGTGGCCGGGTGAGCGAGCCCTCCGACGCCCCGGCCACCTCGTCTCCCTTCGCCGACCTGGCGACCTTCGTCGCCCTGCCCCGGGTCGCCGGGCTGGCCCTGTCGGCGGACGGCCGCCGGCTGACGGTCGCCGTGCAGGCCCTGGACCCGGAGAAGACGAGGTGGCAGTCGGCGCTGTGGGAGGTCGATCCGGAGGGACGGCGGCCGGCCCGCCGGCTGACCCGCGGGGCGCCCGGCGAGTCCACGCCGGTGTGGGCCCCCGACGGATCGCTGCTGTTCACCGCCGCCCGTCCGGACCCGGCCGCGAAACCGGACGGCGAGGAGCCGAAGCCCTCGCTCTGGAGCCTGCCCGCCGAGGGCGGTGAGGCCCGGCTGGTGCTGACCCACCCGGGCGGGATCGGCGGCGTCGCCGTCGCCGCGGACACCGGTGCGGTCGTCGTGCGCGCCTCGGCGATGCCCGGCGCGGCCGACGCCGAGGCCGACGCGGAGCGCCGGAAACGGCGTACGGAAGCCGGGGTCACCGCGATCCTGCACGAGGCCTACCCGGTGCGGTCCTGGGACAGCGACCTGGGACCGGCCACCCCGCACCTGTTCTGGGCCGGCGCGCTGCCCGCGGACCCGGCCGCCGGCGACGAGCCGCCCGCGGTCGAGCTGCGCGACCTGACGCCCGACGCCGTCCCGCCCGCCGGCGCCGGCGGCGACCTGGCCCTCTCCCCCGACGGCCGGCTCCTCGTGCGGGTGGACACCGTGCCCCACGGTCCGGCCGGTCAGCGCGATCGGCTGGTCCTCGTGGAGACCGCGACCGGGGACGCCCGGGCGCTGGTCGACGACCCGCTCGCCGACCTGCACGCGCCGCGCTTCTCCCCCGACGGCACCGCGGTGGTCTGCGTGCGGGAGTCGATGTCGACCCACGACGACCCGCCGGACTACACGCTGTTGCACGTCGACGTCGCCACCGGTGCGGCGCGCGAGCTCACCGCCGGGTTCGACCGCTGGCCGTCGGCGCCGCAGTTCAGCGCCGACGGGACGACGGTGTACTTCCTCGCCGACGACGGCGGCCGGCAGGCGCTGTTCCGGGTGCCGGCCGCGGGCGGGGAGCCGGTGCGGATGACCACCGACGGCGCCTACAGCGACCTTCAGGTGGCCCGTGACGGCAGCGCCCTCTACGCGCTGCGCTCGGCCTACGACGAGCCGCCCGCGCCGGTGCGGCTGGACCCGGAGGCCACCGGCCAGCACCCCGATCCGCTCCCCAGCCCGGGCACCCTCGACGGGCTGCCCGGCACCCTGCAGGAGGTCGCGGCCACCGCCGCCGACGGGACGCCGGTGCACTGCTGGCTGGTGCTGCCCGATGGGGCGTCGGCGGAGCGCCCGGCGCCGCTGCTGCTGTGGATCCACGGCGGGCCGCTGATGAGCTGGAACTCGTGGTCCTGGCGCTGGTGCCCGTGGGTCATGGCCGCCCGGGGCTACGCCGTGCTGCTGCCCGACCCGGCGCTGTCGCAGGGCTACGGGCAGGAGTTCGTCCGCCGCGGCTGGGGTGCCTGGGGCGAGGCGCCCTACACCGACCTCATGGCCGCGGTCGACGCCGTCGAGCAACGGCCCGAGATCGACCGGACGCGCACCGCCGCGATGGGCGGGTCCTTCGGCGGCTACATGGCCAACTGGGTGGCCACGCAGACCGACCGGTTCCGCGCGATCGTCACCCACGCCAGCCTCTGGGACGTGGACTCCTTCGTGGGCACCACGGACGCGGCCTACTTCTGGGAGAGGGAGTGGGGCGACCCGCTGCGCCAGCCGAAGCGCTACGAGCAGAACTCGCCGCACCGCTTCGCCGACGCCATCCGCACGCCGATGCTGGTCATCCACGGCGACCGCGACTACCGGGTGCCGATCGGCGAGGCGCTGCGGCTCTGGTACGACCTGCAGAAGCGCGGCGTCCCGTCCCGGTTCCTGTACTTCCCGGACGAGAACCACTGGGTGCTCACCCCAGGCAACTCCCAGGTCTGGTACGAGACCGTGCTCAACTTCCTGGCCGAGCACGTGCACGGCGAGGACTGGCAGCGCCCCGAGCTGCTGTGAGGTGGCTGGGGCGCCTGCAGACCACGTGCACGGCGAGGACTGGCAGCGCCCCGACCTCCTCTGAGGCCGCTCACCCGGCCGCCCACACCTCGTCGGGGTCGGCGGTCACCGCGGCGAGCACGGCCCGCAGCTCGGTCGGGGGCAGGCAGGCGGCCAGCCCGTCGGCCAGCAGCCTGGCCAGCGTGTAGGTCGGGCGGCTGTCCAGTGCCCGCTGCAGCGCGACGTTGGCCATCACGCCGTCCCCGCGCAGCCACGCACTGACCGCCAGCAGGGTGGCCGGGGCGGCGTCCATGGGCGCCGGCGCGCGGCGGGTGCACTCGGTCCAGAGTTGCTCGGCCGCCGCGGCGTCGTCCCCGAGCGCCAGGGTGAGCGCGCGGTCGCGGACCCGGACGTCGGTCAGTGCCCACAGCACGCCGGCCACCTCGCGGTCGGGCAGCCGCCCGGCCGTTCCGGGTCGGCAGCGCTGCACGGCACGCAGCACGGCGTCCCAGGAGCGGCGGGCCTCGGCGTCGGGGTCCTCCCGCGCGGCCCGGGCGCGGCGCTCGACCAGTCGCCAGGTGCGGGCGTCCATGGCGGCACGGGCCGGGCCGTCGAGGGGCGCGATCCGCGCCTCCAGCGCGTCGCGGTCGGGAGCGAGGACCTGGCCGGCGGCGGCCGAGGCAGCCGCGAGCGGGGAGACGCCGCTGGGCAGCGGCGCGCCGGCGCCCGACGCGCAGCAGGGTTCCGGACAGTCGTAGGACCACCAGCGGCCACCGCGCACCAGCAGGGTGTCCCGGACCGGGAGGTCCAGCCCGGCCAGCGCGACGACGGCGTCGTGCACCACGTCGCGGTGCGGCAGGCCCGGGACGTGGTCGCCGCCGGGGAGGGGCGCACGGTCGTCCGGCGACTCGGACACGACGGCGACGACGACCGCGGCCGGGTCGTCGGTGGCGACGCTGCGGGCCAGGGCGGTCACGACCGCAGCCGAGGCGGACCGTGACGGCAGGTCGGCGCGCGCGGTGAGGCCCACCCGGTTGCCGGTCTCCCCGCCGAGGGCCACGAGCACCACCGACTCGTGCGGGTGGAAGCCGACGAGGTACGGCAGCGCGGCGGCGATCTCCGCGGAGTCGGTGAGGCGCACCAGGGGGCGTGTGGGGTCGTCCATGCCGACGACGGTTCCGGCTGCGCCCGTCCGGCGGTGCCCTCGCCGGTCATCTGTGGACCGGCAGGGCGCCTGTGGAACCGGCCCCGTCCAGGGCACCGCCCCGAGCGCGCGAGGGGTGAGGAGGACGGGGTCCTTCTTCAGTCCAGTGAGCTCTGAGCGCTGTACGCCTGTTCGAGCAGCGCGGTGAACGCGACCCGGTCGGGCTCGGCGCCCTCGCGGTCACCGGTGGCCAGGACGAGCACCCGGTCCCCGTCCCCCACCAGCCCGACCAGTCCGGAGACCGCGTGCTGGGCACCGCCGGGCTCGGTGGCCACCGCGGTCACCGTGACACCGACCGCGTCGTCGCCGAGGTCGGGGACGTCGAAGGGAGCGAGGTCGACCGTCGCGCTGCCGGGCTCGGGTCCGCTGACCGTCACCTGCGGGCACTGGTCGACCAGTTCGGGCACCCGGCCGACGAGCTCGGCCGCCGGTCCGGCCACCGCCAGGAGCTCGGCGGTGTAGGTCGCGCCCCGGACGGCGACCTGCGCGGCCACGTCGTCCGCGGCGGGTGGCTGCTGCAGCGACAGGGCCCGCAGGGCCGCGGTGCACGCCTCGGGGCCGACCTCGACGCCGGCCGGCGCGCCCATCCCGGTGAGCTTGACGGTTCGGGCCGTCGCAGCGGCGAGATCGGCGGTCTCGCACGGTCACCGGCCTTGAAGCGGGCGAGACCGCCGATCTCGCC
>NZ_JBJGYN010000030.1:0-59042 GCF_054050015.1 Geodermatophilus sp. SYSU D01176
CCCCCCCCCCCCCCCCCCCCCCCCCCCCCCCCCCCCCCCCCCCCCCCCCCCCCCCCCCCCCCCCCCCGCCCCCCCCCCCCCCCCCCCCCCCCCCGCCCCCCCCCCCCCCCCCCCCCCCCCCCCCCCCCCCCCCCCCCCCCCCCCCCCCCCCCCCCCCCCCCCCCCTGGGCCGAAGGCTCGGGAGGGCGCCCGCCTACAGCTCGCCGTCCACCCAGCGGTCGATGATGTGCCGGGCGATGGAGACAGCCGGCGGCAGCGCCCGGGGGCCGGCGCCCGAGCGCAGCTCGTCGCGGGTGAACCAGCGCGCCTCCTCGATCTCGGTCGGGTCCAGCCGCAGCGTCGGGTCGCCCTCGACGCGGGCGGTGTAGCCGAGCATCAGCGACTGCGGGAACGGCCACGGCTGGCTGCCCACGTAGCGGATGTCGGTGACCTGCAGCCCGACCTCCTCGGCGACCTCCCGGGCGACGGCGGCCTCCGCCGACTCCCCCGGCTCGACGAAGCCGGCGAGGATGGAGAACCGTCCCGGCGGCCACACCGCCTGGCGGCCCAGCACGCACCGGTCGCCGCCGTCGTGGACGAGCATGATCACGGCCGGGTCGGTGCGGGGGAACAGCTCGGCGCCGGTCTGCGGGTCCCGCTGCACCCAGCCGCCCCGCTCGATCGTCGTCCGCGCGCCGGACAGGGGGCTGTACCGGTTGCGGTCGTGCCACTCGACCATGGCGATCGCCTCGGCGAGCAGCCCGGCGTCCAGGTCGTCGAGGTCCGCGCCGAGGTCACGCAGGCCGGCCCAGGTGTCGACCGGACGGTCGCCCACCATGAGCCGCCGGTCCCCGCGGACGGCGGCGTAGGGCACGCCGTCGGCCTCGCCGAGGTAGACCGCGCCCTCGGGCAGCCCGGTGCGCTCCTCCCACAGCAGCCGCGGGCCGCCCTCGGCCTCCTCGACCGGCACGGTCCGCCGCTCGTCGACGGTGAGCACCCGCACCGGGCGACCGCCGGTCGGGTCGGGCAGCATGCGCGCCAGGTGGCTGCGGTCGTGCGCGGAGCGGGACAGCACCGGCACCGCGCCGGCCGGCGAGGGGCTGCTCTCCGGCCAGGCGACGCCGTCACCGGACGGCGGCGGGTTGTCCGCCAGGCTGCTGCCGCCGTTCGGCACGCTCATGCCGGCTCCGCCGCGGGGACGACCTCGACCGGTCCGAACGCGTGCAGCTCGTCGGCGACCTGCCCGGCGTCGCCGACGACGACGGCGGTGAGTCCGGCCGGCCGCAGGACGCGGCGGGCCGCCTCCTGCACCTCCTCGACGGTGACCCGGGCCAGCGCCTGCTGGTGCTCGGCCAGCCACTGCGGCGGCAGACCGGAGCCGGCGAGCGCGGACAGCGTGCTGGCCAGCCCCGCGTGCGTCGCCGTCGACAGCGCCATGCTGCCGAGCACGTAGCGGCGGGCGGCGTCCAGCTCCTCCTCGCCGACCGGCGCGAGCGCCATGCGGCCCAGCTCGTACCAGGTCTCGAGGAACGCGGGCCCGGTCACCTCCGTGGCGACGTCGGCCTCGACCAGGAACGAGGACGCGGCGGCGAGGTGGTCGACGGAGCTGCGCGGGCTGTAGCTGTAGCCGCGCCGCTCGCGGATGTTCTCCACCAGCCGGGAGGAGAAATAGCCGCCGTAGACCATGTTGGCCAGCCGGACGGCGGGCAGGTCGGGGTCGGTGCGGCTGGGCGCGGGACCGCCGAGACGCAGGTTGGACTGCACGGCGCCGGGCCGGTCGACCACCTGCAGCGGCCCGGGGGGCAGCTGGGGCACCGGCGGGGCGGCGACCGCCGTCCCCTCGCCGGTCCAGCCGGCCAGCGCGGTGCCGACCGCGTCGACGGCGGCTCCCGGGTCGAGGTCGCCGACCAGGACCAGGGTGCTGCCGGCGGGCAGCACCCGCTCGCGGTGCAGCTTGCGCAGCGCCTGGCTGCGGACCGCGTTGACCAGCTCGGTGGCGGGCAGCTGCTCGGCGTAGGGGTGCGCGCCGTAGCGGCGGGCGGCCAGCGCGGTGCGCGCGATGATGCCCGGCTGGGAGCGGGCGATGGAGATCCGCTCGGCGACCCGGGCCCGCTCGGCCTCCACCCGGTCGGCCGGGTAGGTGGCGTCGGTGAGCACCTCGGCCAGCACGCCGAGCACGGGGGCGAGCCCCTCGGCGAGCAGCGTGGTGGCGAACAGCAGCCGGTCGGGGTCGGTGGAGACCGACAGCTCACCGCCGTGGGCCTGCACGGCCTCGGCGATGCCGGTGGCGTCGTGCGTGCCGGTGCCCAGCAGGACGGCGCCGGAGAGCACCGAGGCGCGGGCGGTGTGCTGCGCGGCGGCGCGCGCGGTCGCCGCGGCGAAGGGCACCCGAAGGCGCAGCTCGACGAGCGGGACCCCGGGCCGCGGGACGACGACCAGCCGGAGACCGTTGGGCAGCGTCTCCTCGGTGACGGCCAGCTCGGGCTGCGGCCGGGGCTCGCCCAGCGGCGGGATCAGCACGGGAGCACTCACGAGTCCTCCTCGTCGGCGATCGTCGGCCGCGTTCGTGACACTGCTCTGTCCATGGATGGGCTCGCGAGCTCGCTCATCGACGTCCTCCCGTGGCGCGCAGCTCGAGGACCGCGACGGTGCCGGGGTCCAGGCCCCCGGCGGCGGTCTGCACCTGGTCGGAGGTGACGGCGGCCAGCCGGGCGGCGAGCTCGCCGGCCAGCTCGGCGCGGCCGTGGACCAGCTCGGCGTTGGCGAAGGCCAGCGTGCGGCCGAGCACCGAGTCGGCCTGGCGCAGCAGCTGGGCCTCGGTGCGCGCCTGCACCCGCGCCAGCTCGTCGGCCCCGACGCCGTCGGAGGCGATCCGGCCGACCTCCTCGTGCACCGCGGTGATGACCTTCTCCACCGGGACCGACGCGGGGTGGTGCACCTGCGTGGTCAGCAGCGTGGCGTCGCGGACGTCAAAAGGGTCGCCGAACAGGCCCACGTAGCTGCTCTGCGCCACGGCGAGCTGGTCGTCGTGCACCAGCCGGCGCTCCAGCCGCGAGGCGTCGCCCTCGCTGAGCAGTTCCGCGAGCAGCACCGTGCCGAGGTAGGTGTCGAGGTCGGCGACCGGGTCCGGGACGCGCCAGCCGAGGGCGACCGCGGGCGCGGGGGCCAGCCGGTCCTCGACCACGCCGGAGCGCACGCTGGTCGGCGACGGCTCGCCGGTCGGCGGCGTCGGCGGGACGTCGCGGGCGGCGATGGGGCCGAACCAGCGGCGCACCAGCTCCTCGGTCTCCGCGACGTCGAGGTCACCGCCCAGGCACAGGACGGCATTGCCCGGCGCGTAGTAGCGGTGGAAGAAGTCCGCGGCGTCGTCGACCGTCGAGGACTCCAGGTCGACGAAGGAGCCGTAGCCGTCGTGGGTGTTGGCGAAGCTCTCGAACGCGATCTGCGGCAGCTGCAGCCAGGGGAAGGCCCCGTACGGGCGGTTGAGCACGTTGACCCGGATCTCCTCCTTGACCACGTCGATCTGGTTGCGGAGGTTCTCCTCGGTGATGGCCGGCGCCGCCATGCGGTCGGCCTCGAGGAACAGGGCGCGCTCGAGGGCCTCGGCGGGCAG
Source organism: Geodermatophilus sp. SYSU D01176 (assembly GCF_054050015.1). Classification (NCBI taxonomy): domain Bacteria; kingdom Bacillati; phylum Actinomycetota; class Actinomycetes; order Geodermatophilales; family Geodermatophilaceae; genus Geodermatophilus; species Geodermatophilus sp. SYSU D01176. Next base: position 3,593 of record NZ_JBJGYN010000030.1, read on the forward strand.
GGCCTCGTAGTAGTTGGTGTAGTCCTGGTGGGTGGAGCCGTTGAAGGTGCCGCCCGCGGCCTGGACCAGGCGGGCGTGCTCCATCTTCGGGACGTTGGCCGAGCCCTGGAACATCAGGTGCTCGAAGAGGTGGGCGAATCCGGTGCGGCCCTGCGGCTCGTTGCGCATCCCGACGTCGTAGGAGACGGTCACGGCGACGACCGGGACGCTGCGGTCGGGCGCCAGCACGACGCGCAGCCCGTTCTCGAGTCGGAAGCGCTCCACCGGGTGCCGGAGGGTGAGGTCGGCCCCAGCTGCAGTCACGCGACCGACCCTAACCGCGCCGAGGAGACGCCGCCCCGGGCGGCAGGGGCCCGCGACCGCCGGCACCGGCACCCGGTTCCCCGCCGAGTGGGCAGTTGCGGTCGCCGACATGCGTGGACACGCCGCCCCGACCGACCGCAACTGCCCACTCGACGACGGGGACGGCCCCACGGCAGCCGGGGACGGCAGGCAGCCGCGGTGGACCGGTCGCGGGGCCCGGAGGGTCCCCGACCGGGACACGGGCAGCAGCGGCTCAGCTGGGGTCCGGGACGGCACGTGGACGCGGTGTCGGCCGCTAGGCCGACAGTGTCACAGCACGTCGACGCCCTCGATGACCCGGTCGATCACCCCGTACAGCTCCGCGTGGGTGTTGGGGACGGAGAGGTAGAGCAGCGCGGGGGACGGCGTCCCGACGTCGATGAGCAGCAGCGCCGCCCGCTCCCCCGAGGCCTCGAACCCGTCGACGTCCCAGGACAGGTCGAACTCGAACAGGTGCGCCGGGGCGCCGTCGACGGTGCGGGCCTCGTCTCGCAGCACCTCCCGCTCGTTGGGGCTCGGGTAGTAGTTGCGGCGCACGCTGTCGGCGACCTGGGCGAGGGTCGGCTGCAGGGTGCCGGGGCCGGCGTAGCCGAACAGCGGCGACAGCGGCCCGGAGGTGCACTGGGCGATGAACGGCCCGCCGTCCGGGGTCACCTCCTGGGTGATGAGGTACTGCCCGGCCACGGACGTCGTCTCGCGGACCTCCTGCAGGTCGTACTCCACCCAGCCCGGCCCCAGGTAGGGGTAGGCGATGCCGGCGGCCTCGTCGACGATGCGGACCGTGCCGGGCGGGAAGGTCGGGCCGGTCGGAACGGGCGGTGCGGCGTCGTCCTGGCCAGAGTCGAGGCCGCTCGGCCGGCCGACGAGGAAGCCGATGAGCACGACGAGCACCAGTCCGAGCACCGACAGCCCGACCACCCACGCGGTGCGCCGCGGCGGCCGTCCGGAGCCCGGCGGCGGGGTCTGCTCGGGCGCCGCGGTCGGGGAGGCAGCCGGTGCCTGCACGGCCACACCGGGGCCGGCGGGGGTGGTGACGTCGGACCAGCCGGCGCCGTTCCACCACCGGGCCACCCCGGGAGCGCCGTCCGGGTCGGGGTACCACCCCGGCGGCGCGCTGGACTCCCCACTCACGGCGTCACCCTAGGACCGCCACCCGGGAGTTCCGGTCACCGACGGTCCGCGGCGTCGTCCCACCACGAGACGAGCTCGCGCAGCCCGTCCTCCCCGCCGCCGCGCACCTCGGCGACGGCGAGCGTGCCGGTGTCCGCCCAGGTCCAGCGCAGCTGCGCGTCACCCTGGGCGTCGAGGGAGCAGGCGAGCCGGCCCACCGTCCGGTCGTCGGATTCGCGCAGGAACAGCCAGCCCTCCGGGTCGTCGCCGTTCCCGCACTCGTACTCGCTGTCGAGCTCGCCCAGCCCCTCCGACTCGACGTGCGCGGCGAGGGCGCTGGCCGCGCCGTCCCCGGCGTAGAGCGTGTAGGTCGCCGCCGGGGCCTCGTCGTCGTCGAGGTCCCCGGCCGGGCAGTCCAGCCGTCCGAGCACCGCCCCGTCCCCCGCGGCGGCCGTGCAGTCGGCGGGGTCGACCTCCTCGGGCAGGCTCACGGCGAGCAGTCGCTCGGCGACCCCGGACACGTTCCCCGCGGCCGTGTCCGCCCGTCGGTCGGCCGCGACGAACAGCCCGGCGAGCACCAGCGCCGCGACCGTCGCGGCCGCGGCGAGCAGCCACGGCAGCCAGCCGAGCCGGGGCCGGCCCGCCGGGGCCGGGTCCGGGCCGACCGGGGTCGGTGCCCCCGCGACGGCGACCGGCACCACCCGGGTGGCCGAGCGGGTGCCGCCGGCCGGGAGAGGCCCGACGGCGGTCGCGGCGTCGTCCGGGGACGGCACCGGGACGCCGCTGCCGGTCAGTGCCGCGCGCGCCGCCCCGCCCAGGTCGCCGGCGCGCTGCCAGCGCCGGTCGGGGTCCTTCGCCAGGCCGCGCAGGACGGCGTCGTCGAGCGCGGCGGGCAGTCCGGGGCGCAGGGACGACGGCGCCGGCGGGAGCTCGTGCAGGTGGGCGGCCATCACCCGCGCCGGGTCGCCCCCGGGGAACGGGCGCCGTCCGGTGAGCAGCTCGAACAGCAGGCAGGCCAGCGAGTAGACGTCGGCGCGGGCGTCCGGCGGCGTCGGGCCGAAGCGCTCCGGCGCCATGTACTCGGCGCTGCCGACCGCGCTGCCGACCGCGGTCAGCGCCGGTCCCGGGCCGTCGTCGGCACCGCGGGCCACGCCGAAGTCGGCCAGGTAGGCGAAGTCCTCCCCGGCGGCGGAGGTGGCAAGGTCCCGCCCGTCGGCGCGGGCGACGAGCAGCACGTTCGACGGCTTGACGTCCCGGTGGACCAGGCCGCCGGCGTGGGCGGCGTCCAGCGCCCGGGCGACCTGGCCGGCCAGGTCGACGGCGCGGGCGGGGTCCAGCGGGCCGGTGCGCCGCAGCAGCGAGTCGAGGTCCTCGCCGTCGACCAGGCGCATGTCGAGGAAGAGCTGGCCGTCGATCTCCCCGTACCGGTGGATCGGGATGACGTGCGGCTCGGTGAGCCGGGCGGCGATGCGGGCCTCGCGGCGGAAGCGGTCGCGGTAGCCCTCGTCCTGCGCCCACTGCGGGTGCAGCACCTTGAGCGCGACGTCCCGCTCGTGCTCGGCGTCGTGCGCCCGCAGCACCTGCCCCATGCCGCCGCAGCCGAGCACGCCCAGGATCCGGTAGGGGCCGAAGTGCGCGCCGTCCTGCTGCCCGGTCACCGCGGGCGCAGCGGCACGGTCGCGAGTTCCCGCCAGAGGTGGGCGACGGCCTCGGCGCCGCGGTGGAGCATCGGCAGCAGCACCCGCTCGTCGGGCGAGTGGATGCGGTCGGTGGGCAGCCCGGCGCCGAGGAAGAGCAGCGGTGCGCCGAGGACGTCGACCAGGTCGGCCTCCGGTCCGCTGCCGCCCTCCCGGGTGAACAGGACGTCGGCGGGGTCGCGGTCGAAGGCCTGGCCGATCGCGGCGAGCAGGGCGGCCATCGCGGGGGAGTCCAGGTCGCTGGCGCACGGCGAGACGCCGCCGGCCGGGACGTGCACGTCGGCCTGGATGCCCGCGGGCAGGTTCGCCGCGACCCAGCCGCGGACCTGCTCGGCCAGGTCGGCGGGGCGCTGGTCGGCGACCAGCCGGAAGGTGATCTTGGCGTGCGCCTCGGCCGGGATGATCGTCTTGTGGCCGGGGCCGGTGTAGCCGCCCCACATGCCGTTGACCTCGGCGGTCGGGCGGGCCCCGATCCGCTCCAGGGTGGTGAAGCCCTCCTCCCCCGTCGCCAGGCGGGAGGCGGCGGGCCCGGTCAGCCAGGCCTGCTCGTCGAAGGGCACGCGGGCCATGAGGTCGCGCTCGCGGTCGGTGAGCGGCCGCACCCGGTCGTAGAACCCGGGCAGGGTGACCCGCCCGTGGGCGTCGTGCAGGCTCGCCAGCAGCGTCGCCATCGCGTGCAGCGGGTTGGGGACGCCGCCGCCGAAGGAGCCGGAGTGCAGGTCGACGGCGGGCCCGCGCAGGGTGATCTCGGCGTCGGCCAGCCCGCGCATGGCCACCACGGCGCTGGGGACGTCGGGGGCGGCCATCCCCGTGTCGCTGACCACGACGACGTCGCAGCGCAGCCGGTCGGCCCGCTCGCGCAGCAGCGCGGCGAAGTGGGGGGAGCCGGACTCCTCCTCGCCCTCGACCACGACCTTCACGGTGACCGCGGGGGTGTCGCGACCGGCGGCGGCCAGGTGCGCGCGCATGCCGAGCAGGTGCATGGCGACGTTGCCCTTGTCGTCGATCGCGCCGCGGGCGTGCAGCTCCGGGCCGTCGGGACCCTCGACGCGGGTCGGCTCGAACGGCGGGTGCGTCCACAGCTCCAGCGGGTCGACCGGCTGGACGTCGTGGTGGCCGTAGACGAGGGCCACCGGAGCGCCGTCGTCCGCCGAGGGCCACTCGGCGTAGACGGCGGGGGCGCCGGCGGTCTCCCACACCTCCACGACGGGGAAGCCGGTGCGGCGCAGCGCGGCGGCCAGCCACTCGGCGCTGGCGGCGACGTCCCGCGCGTGGGCCGGATCGGCGGAGATCGACGGGATGCGCAACCACGCGTCGAGATCGGCGTGCAGGTCGCCTGCGTGCGCGCGGACGAAGTCGCGTTCCGGGCTGCTCACGACTCCCGACGGTAGCGTCGCGGCCATGTCGGGACAGCTCCTGCGCGTGGACGTCGGCGACCTCACGTTCGACGTCCGCGGCGACGGGCCGGACGACGGACGGCCGGTCCTGCTGCTGCACGGCTTCCCGGAGACCTCGGCGTCGTGGGCGGCGGTCACCCCGCAGCTGACCGCGGCGGGGCTGCGCACCTACGCCGTCGACCAGCTCGGCTACTCCGCCGGCGCGCGGCCGGCCGAGGTCGAGGCCTACGCGCTGACCAACCTGGCGCAGGTCACCGCCGACCTGATGACGGCGATGGACGTGCCGACGGCCGACGTCGTCGGGCACGACTGGGGCGCCAACGTGGCCTGGGCGCTGGCCGCCTGGCACGAGGACCGGGTGCGCTCGCTGACCGCGGTCTCGGTGCCGCACCCGGCGGCGTTCACCGCCGCGTGGCGCGCGGACCCGGAGCAGCAGGAGCGCTCGGCCTACATCCGGCTGTTCTGGCAGCAGGGCAAGGCCGAGGAGGTCCTGCTGGCCGACGACGCCCGGCGGCTGCGGCGGATGTTCGGGGACGCCGTCCCCGCCGAGTCCGTCGACGAGTACGTGGCCGTGCTGTCGGCGCCGGGCGCGCTGACCGCCGCGCTCAACTGGTACCGGGCGATGAGCTCGGCCACCCCGGTCGACGACGTGACCGTGCCGACCACCTACGTGTGGAGCGACGGCGACGTCGCCATCGGACGGCGGGCCGCGGAGGGCTGCGCCGAGCACGTCGCCGGCGACTACCGGTTCGTCGAGCTGACCGGGGTCTCGCACTGGGTCCCCGAGCAGGCCCCGGAGCCGCTGGCCGTCGCGGTCCTGGACCGCATCGCCTCGACCTGAGGCCCACGGCGGCTCCCGTGGCGGCCCCGGCCCCATCGCCGGCTCGTCCCCCGCTGTGCGGGTGCGATCACGCCGGCAGTCCACGCACCCAGCCGGCAGGGCGCTGTCAGTCCTCCTGCGGCTCGGGCGGCAGGTCGTCGTCGGCGCCCTGGCCCGTGACCAGGGCGAGCAGGCCGGCCTCGTCGAGCAGGTCGACCGGGCGCACCGTGACGCCGGCGGCGACGTGGTGGAACCCGGCGCTGACCCGCTCGACCGGGACGCCGGTCAGCCGCGACCAGCCGAGCCGGTAGGCGGCCAGCTGCACCGCCGCGGCGGCGAGCTCCACGCCCGACGGCGGCGGGCCGGTCTTCCAGTCGAGGACCTCGAAGCCGCCGGTGCCGTCGTCGAAGACCGCGTCGATGCGCCCCCGCAGGGTCAGCGGGCCCAGGGGCGTCTCGAAGGGCACCTCGACCTCGACCGGCTGCCGGTCGGCCCAGGGGCCGGCGAGGAACGCCTCCTGCAGCGCGGCCAGCGCGCCGTCGGGTGCGGCGGACTCGTCGCCGGAGCCGGGCAGCTCGTCCAGGTCGAGCAGCCGGGCGGCGCCGAAGCGCTCCTCGAGCCAGGCGTGGAAGGCGGTGCCGCGGCGGGCCAGCGGTGCGGGCGCGGCGGGCATCGGCCGGCGCAGCCGCCGGGCCAGCTCCGCCGGGTCGCGGCGCAGGGTGACCAGCTCGGACACCGACAGGTGGCTGGGCAGCGGCACCTCGACGGTCGGGCGGGCGGTGCGGCGCCGCTCGCGCAGCAGCAGGTCGGCGTCGCGCACCCACCGCTCCACCTCCGGGTCACCGGTGCCGAGCGCGGCGTCGGCGTCCAGCGGGTGCGGAGCGGCGCCGGCCACCAGCTCGGCGGCGGCGGTGAGCGCCCGGCGGCGCGGCGGGGAGAGCGGGTCGACCGGCCAGACGCCGACCGGCCACTCCTCCAGCGCCGGGTTGGGAGCGCCCTCCTCCGGCCGCTCGGCCCACGCGACCACGACGCCGGCGCCGGCGGTGCACGCGCGGCGCACGGTGTCGAGCAGCAGCGAGGGGCCGTTCGGCTTCACGCCCTCGCGCCACCAGCTGCCCGAGCACACCAGCAGGTGCTTGGCGCGGGTGACCGCGACGTAGCCGAGCCGGATCTCCTCGGCCTCGCCGAAGCGCTTCCACTCCTCGACGTAGTCCTCGAGCGCGGCGCGCACCGCGGCCTGGTCGCCGGAGCCGGGCACCGGCAGGCGCAGCTGCGGCAGCTCCTCGCGGTCGGTGGTGCGCAGGTCGACCGGGACCGCGCCGGGGTCCCTGACCCACGAGTCGCTGGTGTCGGTGCGAGCCGGGAACTGGTCGGCCGTCATGCCGGGCACGGCGACGACGTCCCACTCCAGGCCCTTGGCCGAGTGGCCGGTGAGCAGCTGGATCGACTCGGGGTCGACCGCGACCTCGCCGGGCTCGAGTCCGCGCTCGCGCTCCTCGGCGTCGCGCAGGTAGCCGAGGAAGGCCGGCAGCGAGGGCAGCTCGGCCAGCTCGGTGAACTCCGCGGCGACCGCGTGCAGCGCGTCGAGGTGCGCCCGCGCCGCGCCGGGGCTGACACCGGGCGCGCTGGCCAGCTCGGTCTCCAGCCCCAGCACCCGCGCGACGTCGTCGACCAGGTCGGGCAGCGGCTCCCCCAGCCGGCCGCGCAGGTGCGCCAGCTCCGCGGCCAGCCGGCGCAGCCGCCGGTACGCGGCCGGCGAGTAGGCCGCGGGGTCGCCGAGGTCGTCGAGCGCCTCGACGAGGCTGCCGCGCTCCGACGGGCGGGCGGCGGGGTCGTCGTCGTCCTCGCGGGCCGGACGGCGGGCGTGCACCAGCGCGCGGGCGCGGGCCTCGAGCGCGGCGAGGTCGCGGGGGCCGATCCTCCAGCGGGCGCCGGTGAGCAGCCGGCCCATGGCGTCGCCGGCCGTGGGGTCGACGAGCACGGTCAGCGTGGCGACGACGTCGGAGACCTCGGGCACCTCGAGCAGCCCGCCCAGGCCGACGACCGTGACCGGCAGGCCGCGGGCGCGCAGGGCGGCGGCGATGCCGGGCAGTTGCCTGCGGGTGCGCACCAGCACCGCCGTCGTCGGGGGGCGGCCGTCGGGACGCGGCGGCAGCGCCGGGTCCTCGCCGCGCCAGCAGGCGGCCAGCCGGTCGGCCAGCGCCTCGGTCTCCTCGGCCACGGTGGTGTACAGACCGGCGGTGACCAGCCCGTGCCCGGCGGTGGGCGCCGGCGCGAGGTCGGGCAGCGGCACCTCGGGCGCCGGCAGCAGGCCGGCGACGTCGTTGGCGACGGCGAGCACCGCGCCGTCGTTGCGCCAGCTGGTGGCCAGGGTGAGCCGCTGCGCCTCCTTCCCGCGGACGCCGGGGAAGGTGCGGTCGAAGCGCTCGATCGTGCCCGCGGACGCACCGCGCCAGCCGTAGATCGACTGCCGCGGGTCGCCGACGGCGAGCACCGCGTGCCCGGTGGTGCGGCCGAACAGCGCCTCCAGCATCCGCAGCTGGCCGACGCTGGTGTCCTGGTACTCGTCGAGCAGCACGATCCGCCAGCGGGCCCGCTCGCGGCGGCCGACCTCGGGCGCGGAGACGGCGACCCGCGCGGCCAGCGCCACCTGGTCGGAGTGGTCGATCGCCCCGGCGGCCCGCTTGCGCGCCTCGAACGCCTCCACCAGCGGCAGCAGCGCCACGCGGGCGCGCTGGCGGGCCAGCATCTCCAGCACCGGCTTGTACGGGCCGCGCTTGCCCTTCGCGTCGGGGTAGCCGGTGATCCGCCGCTCCAGGTGCGCGGTCCACGCGCGCAGCCGGTCGGCGGGGATGTCGTGCTCGCCGAGCTCGCCGGCGAGCGCCAGCACGTCCTCGACGGTGGTCAGCGGGCTCAGCTGGACGTCGTCCATGTCGCCGGTCCACCCGGAGACGACGGAGGACGCCTGCCCCCAGCACATGGCCGGACCGAGCACGCCGGCGCCGGGCTCGACGCCGATCCGCAGTCCGTGCTCGCTGACCAGCGACGCGGCGTAGCCGTGGTAGGTCGAGACCGTCGGCATCGCGACGGCCAGCCGCTCCCTCAGCTCCGGGTCGGTCCCCGGGTGCCGGGACAGCGCACCCAGCCGGATCCGGATGCGCTCGTTCAGCTCGCTGGCCGCCTTGCGGGTGAAGGTCAGCCCGAGGACCGCGTCGGGGGCGACCAGCTCGTTGGCCACCAGCCAGCAGACGCGGGCGGCCATGGTCTCGGTCTTGCCCGAGCCGGCCCCGGCGACGACCACCAGCGGCCGGTCGGCCGGCGCTGACACCACCCGCGCCTGCTCGTCGGACGGCGCGTACGCCAGCCCGCAGCGGGCGGCGACCTCGGCCGGGGTGAGCAGCCGCTTCTCCCGAACCGGCTCGGGCGGCGCGCCGAACAGGGCGTCGTCGAACGCGAGTTGTTCAAGGACCCCGTTCCGCCCTCCGCTCGCAGGCTCGCGAGGGGACCCGGAACGGGGCCTCGTACCTCGAGGTGTCACGCGGTGACCTGCCGGCCGCGCTCGTGCAGCGGGCAGCTGCGCCGGGCCGGGCACCGGGAGCAGTGGCTGCCGGTGCGCACCTCGAAGGTGGCCGCCCCCATGCCGTCGCCGACCTGCGCCACGAGCTCCCCGGCCCAGGTCTCCCCCACCGGGACGCCGGCCGGCAGCGGGTCCTGCGCCTGCTCCTTGGCCCGGGCCCCGGAGCCGACCTGCAACAGCGCGGCGCCGCCGGGGGCGTCGCCGTGCTCGCCGAACGCACCGGCGGCGACGGCCACCTGGTAGGCGGCCAGCTGCCCGTGGGTGTCGATGTCGCGCGCGGCGCTGCGGCCGGTCTTGAGGTCGACCACGACCAGCCGGCCGTCCCCGTCGCGCTCGAGCCGGTCGACCTGGCCGCGGATGCGGGCCCGGCCCACGGTGACGTCGAAGTCGGCCTCGGCGGCCAGCAGCTCGCGGCGGTTGGCCGCGTGCCAGCCGAGGAAGCGCTCCAGCATGTCGCGCGCGGCGGTCCGCTGCCGCTGGTCGGCCCAGCCGGGACCGAGGTCGAGCTGGTCGAGCTCCTCGGTCAGCGCCACCCGCGCCTCGGCGGCGGGCAGCCCCTCGGCGACCTTCTGGGCCACGGCGTGCACCGCGGACCCGACGGTGCGGGTGGCGTCCGGCGAGGCCTCGGCCCCGACCGCGCCGAGCACCCACTTCAGCGGGCAGCGCTGGAAGGTCTCGATCGCCGACGGGCGCACCCGCACCGCCTCGCCGTCGGGCACCAGCGGGGCGTCGTCGGACAGCGGCGCCAGGCCCCACCAGTCGGCCGGGGAGGCGCCCGGGACGCCCTCGTCGGCCAGCCGGCGCAGCACCGCGGCGGCAGCCGACCGGCGCGCCGGCTCGGTCTGCGGATCGCTGACCGCCCGACGCAGGTCGGCGACCAGGGCGGGCAGCGTGAGCGAGCGCGGCAGGGGCGTCAGCGGCCGGCCGTCGTCGGGCGGGGGGACGACGAGGTCGAGGAACCGGGACGCGGAGGCGCCGGCGTCGGGACCGTCCAGGGCACCCTCGACGGCGGTGACCACCAGCCGCCGGCGGGCGCGGGTGCAGGCGACGTAGAACAGCCGCCGCTCCTCGGCCAGCATCTGCACGCGCCGGTCGATGTTCGTGCCGTCGATGCCGGCCACCCGCTCGACCAGCAGCTCGGTGCCCAGCAGCGTGCCCCGGTCGCGGAGGTCGGGCCAGATGCCCTCCTGCACGCCGGCCACGCAGACGACGTCCCACTCCAGGCCCTTGGACGCGTGCGCGGTGACCAGCCGGACGGCGTCGGCCGCCGACCCCCGGCCGGCGCCGGCCACCCCGGGCAGCTCCTGGGCCGACAGGTGCTCGACGAACGCCCCGGCCGTGGCCGAGGGCAGCCGGTCGACGAAGCCCGCGGCGGCGTCGAACAGCGCGACGACGGCGTCGAGGTCGCGGTCGGCGACCGCCCCGGCCGACCCGCCCGCGGCGCTGGCCCGAGCCCACCGGCCGGCCAGGCCGCTGCGCTGCCACATCGCCCAGAGCACGTCCTCGGCGGAGCCGTCGCGGGCCAGCGCGACCCGACCGGCGGCCAGCACGTCGGCGACCCGGCGCGCCGGACGGGCGACGGGCTCGGGCAGCTCCTCGAGCAGCGCCTGGTCGGTGAGCGCGGTGGCCAGCGGCGCGCCCCGCTCGTCGGCGTCGACCCCGCGCTGGGCCTGCGCGATCCGCACCGCCCGGCGCAGCCGGCGGAGGTCCAGCACGGTCGCGCCGCCCAGCGGCGAGGTCAGCAGCGCCTCGGCGCCGGGCTCGTCGAGGGCGAGCGTGCCCGACTCGGCACCCGACCTCGGGAGCAGCGCGCCGAGCGCGGCCAGCAGCGGCGCGACGGCCGGCTGCGCGGCCAGCGGCAGGTCGTCGGTGCCGACCTCGACCGGGACGCCGGCCGAGGTCAGCGCCCGCCGCAGCGGCCCGATGGCCAGCGCGGTGCGGACGACGACGGCCATCTCCGACCACGGGACGCCGTCGACCAGGTGCGCGCGGCGCAGGGTGTCGGCGACGTAGGCGGCCTCGACCGCCGCCGAGCCGAAGACGTGCACCTCGGCGGCGCCCTCCTCGGCGCCCTCGACCGCGGCCAGCCGGCGGTGCTCCCAGGGGCCGGGCAGCGCCTCGGCGACCCGCCGGCCGACCGCCAGCAGCGCCGGGCCCGAGCGCCGGCAGACACCCAGCGACAGCCGTGGTGCGGGCCGGCCGGTGACGGTGCGGAACCGCTCCGGGAACTCGACGATGCCGCGCGGCTCGGCGCCGCGGAAGGCGTAGACGGCCTGGTCGGGGTCGCCGACGACGACCAGGTCGCCTCCGCCGCCGGCGAGCAGCTGCAACAGCTCGACCTGTGCCGGATCGGTGTCCTGGTACTCGTCGACGAACAGCCAGCGGGCCCGCTCGCGCTCGGCGCGCAGCAGCGCCGGGTCGTCCTCGAGCTCGGCGATCGCGGCACGGACCAGCTCGGCGGGGTCGTAGCCGGACGCGTCGCCGCCGCCGGCGGTGGAGAAGGCGGTGACCGCCTCGTACTGCTCCTGGAAGGCCGCGGCGTGCAGCCACGCCTCGGCGCCGGTCTCGCGGCCCCACGCGGTCAGCACCTCGGGGCCCACGCCCCGCTCGGTGGCCCGCAGCAGCAGGTCGCGCAGCTCGCCGCGGAACCCGGCGCTGGTCACCGCCGGCAGCAGCGACTCCGGCCAGCGCACCGCGCCCTCCCCGGCGAGGTCACCGCGCAGCAGCTCGGCGACGACGGCGTCCTGCTCGGCGGCTGTGAGCAGCCGGGGGGGTGCCTCCCCGCGCAGCAGCGCCGCCCGCCGCAGCACGCCGTAGGCGTAGGAGTGGAAGGTGCGGGCCAGCGGCTCCCGGATGGTGCGCGCCACCCGCGCGGTGACGCGGTCGCGCAGCTCGGCGGCGGCCCGGCGGCTGAAGGTCAGGACGAGGATCTGCTCGGGGTCGACGCCGCGGTCGATCCGCGCGGCGACCGCCTCGACGATCGTCGTCGTCTTGCCGGTCCCGGGGCCGGCGAGGACGAGCAACGGCCCGCCCGGGTGGTCGACGACGGCCTGCTGGGTGGGGTCGAGCCGGGGTCGGCGCACCGGCGCAGGCCCCGGCTGCACGAGGCGGTAGACCGGCGTCGACTCGTCCCCCCGCAGTGCCACACCTCGATGACACCACGAGCGACCGACATCGCCCGGGAGCTCCGCGTCACGTCCGCCGGCGGCAGGCCGCGACCTGTGCACACAGCGCGGCCGCCGACCGGTCGCCGAGCGCGCCGTGTGCACGCAGCGCGGGCCACGCTCAGGGCCAGCCGACGGCACCCAGGTCGACCCGACCCGAGCGCACCGGCACGCCCTCGGCGGCGAGCAGGGCGAGCTGTTCGACGCGGACCGGCTCGGCGACCGACCCGTCGGCGCGGACCACCCGGTGCCAGGGCACCGCTCCCCCACCCTGCGACAGCGCCCGGGCGACCCGCCGCGGCCCGACGCCGACCAGCCGGCCGATCGCCCCGTAGGTGCTCACCCGCCCGGCCGGGATCCGCTCGACGACGTCGAAGACCGCCTCGTCGACGTCGAGCGGGGAGGAGCCCGGGGACGGCGGTCCGCCGGGCGCCCCCTGGCTCACTGCACGTAGTCGCTGTGCTGGGTCCACCAGGCGTACAGCGTCGCGAGGTCGGCCTGACTGCTGCCCGGCGCCGCGACGAAGCCCTCGACCAGCGCCGCGTCGTCGGTCCAGATGATGACCACCGCGTTGTTCTCCGTGTCGATGTAGCAGCCGACGAGGCCGGCGTTGCGGTTCCCGCTGTTCCACGAGGTGACGCCGGTCGCCGACGCGCAGTCCTGGCCCGCGGGCAGATCCCCGAGGCCGGCGTCCGAGACGTCCTCGGTGAACACCGCGTCCATGGTCGCCTTGTCCGGGTAGAGGTAGAACTCCGCCACCTGCGGGCCCGGCTGGGTCGTGCTGGCGCCACAGGTGGCGTGCGCGGTGTCGCCGTCCCCCTCGAGCGGTGCGTCCCGGCAGTCGGTGAAGTCGACCGGCAGGGTGGCGAGGAAGCCGTCGGCCGGGGCGGGAGCGCTCGACGTCGTCCGGCTCGGCGAGGGCGAGGACGGCGACGGCGACGGCGTGGCGGACTGGCTCGTCGACGTGCCGGCGCGGGTGCCCGTCGCGGCGGGCGTCGGGTCGTCGTCCCCGCTGAGGAAGAGGAAGGTGGCGACGACGGCGAGGACGAGCACGGCCGCGGCGACCAGCCCGATCACCAGGCCGCGCCGGCTCGACCCCTGGCCGGGACCGCCGGCGCCACCCTGCGGTCCGTAGGGACCCTGCTGCCCGTAACCGCCCGGCTGACCGTAGGCCCCCGGCTGGCCCGGCGGGCCGTAGCCGCCCGGCTGACCCGGCTGGCCGTAGCCAGCTGGCTGCCCGTAGCCACCCGGCTGCCCGTAGCCGCCCGGTTGTCCGTAGCCGCCGGGCTGCCCCTGGGCCCCTGGCGGACCCGGCTGGGGGTAGGGCCGGGTCTGGTCGTCCCGACCGGGTGACCCGTACTGACCGGGCGGGTTCCAGGGACCGGGCTGCCCCGGCTGCCCGCCCCAGCCGCCCTGCGCGGGCGGCCGGTCCGGTGGGCCCGGGTCTCCCGGCCTGCCGTAGGGGTCCTGTCCCGAGGGTGGCTGGCTCATCCGGGCACCTCCTGCCGATCTTGAGCAGCGGCAGCTTAGAGGCGGGAGGACTGGTTGGTCCGCGTCCTCCGCGCGGCCGTCGCGCTCAGCCCCGGCGGCCGTACATCCCCAGCAGGCGAGCCTGGGGCGAGGCGGTCCGCGGCACGTCCAGCGGCGGGGCGAACAGGCCCGGCACGCCGTCGGCGGGGAGCCGGTCGGCGACGACCAGGGCTGCCGTCACCAGCGCCGGGTCCAGCTCGGTGTCGCCGTCCGTGGCGCGGGCGAGGTCCCAGGAGTGCACGGTGAGGTCGGCGGTCAGCTCCTCGATGTACTCGGCTGCCGAGGTGGGGCCGCGCTGCAGGTGGACGGTGTGCAGCAGCGCCCGGTCCTGCGCGAAGGCGGCCAGCGCGCCGTCCGCGGCGGACTCCCAGCCGGTGAGCGGGTCGTCGCCGAGCAGGTCCGGGGTGTCCTCCGGGAACCGGCCCTCGACGTGGGGCTCCCCGGCCAGCAGGGGCGGCGTCCAGAGCGCCTCGGAGACCAGGTGGGCGACGAGGTCGGCGACGGTCCACCCGGGCAGCGCCTCGTCGTCCCACTGGTCCCGCTTCACCGCGTCGACGCGGTCGGTGAAGGCGGCCTGTGCGCGCTGGAAGAGCGCCAGCAGTTCGGCGGGGGCGAAGTCGGCCATGCAGTCAGTAGACAGCGGTACGGCCCGGTCCGCCCCGTGCGGGGGCGAACCGGGCCGGTGCACCGTCGTCGTACTGGGCGAGGCCCCGTCGGGGGGCCTCCGGCCCCCCGCTCCTCGGCCTCAGTAGGTCGGCAGCGTCTTGTCGATCCGCGTGGCCCAGGCCGTCACGCCGCCCTGCACGTGGACGGCGTCGGAGAAGCCCGCGTTCTTGACCGCGGCGAGCACCTCGGCCGAGCGGACGCCGGTCTTGCAATGCAGCACGATCGGCTTGTCCTGCGGCAGCTGCGCCAGCGCACGGCCGGACAGGATCTCGTCCTTGGGGATGAGCCTCGCGCCCGGGATGGACACGATCTCGTACTCGTTGGGCTCCCGGACGTCGATCAGCTCGAAGTCCTTGCCGGCGTCCATCATGTCCTTGAGCTCGTCGACGGTGATCGTCGAGCCCGCGGCGGCCTGCTGCGCCTCGTCGGAGACGACGCCGCAGAAGGTCTCGTAGTCGATGAGCCCGGTGATCGGCTCGGCCTCCGGGTCCTTGCGCACCTTGATGGTGCGGAAGGTCATCTCCAGGGCGTCGTAGACCATCAGCCGGCCCAGCAGCGTCTCGCCGATGCCGGTGATGAGCTTGACCGCCTCGGTGGCCTGGATCGCGCCGATGGTGGCGCACAGGACGCCGAGCACGCCGCCTTCCGCGCAGGAGGGGACCATGCCGGGCGGCGGCGGCACCGGGTAGAGATCGCGGTAGTTCGGGCCGTGGTCGTTCCAGAAGACCGAGACCTGACCGTCGAACCGGTAGATCGAGCCCCAGACGTACGGCTTGCCCAGCAGGACGCAGGCGTCGTTGACCAGGTAGCGCGTGGCGAAGTTGTCGGTGCCATCGACGATGAGGTCGTACTGGCCGAAGATCTCCATCACGTTGTCGCTGTCCAGCCGCGTCTCGTGCAGGCGGACGTCGACCAGCGGGTTGATCTCCTTGATGGAGTCCCGCGCGCTCTCGGCCTTGGACCGGCCCACGTCGGAGGCGCCGTGGATGATCTGGCGCTGCAGGTTCGACTCGTCGACGACGTCGAACTCGACGATGCCGAGGGTGCCGACGCCGGCCGCGGCCAGGTACATCAGGACGGGCGAGCCGAGGCCGCCGGCGCCGACGGCGAGCACCTTGGCGTTCTTCAGCCGCTTCTGACCGTCCATCCCGACGTCGGGGATGATCAGGTGCCGGCTGTACCGGCGGACCTCGTCGATCGACAGATCGGCGGCGGGCTCCACCAGGGGTGGCAGGGACACGAGTGCGCTCCTCAGTACTCGACAGCGGCCCAGCGCAGGCCGGCGTTCGTCGGGTCAACAGCGTGGCACGCCCGGCTGATTCCCTAGCCACGCAGGTCCCGCCGGGCGTAGCCGGCGAGGCCGACCACGGCCAGCAGGACGGCGACGACCAGCATGCCGATCGCACCGGCGACGTCCACCGGCTCGGCCGGCACCGCGGCCAGGTGCGCGAACGGCGAGACGTCGCGCACCCACGACGGCCAGCGGAAGCTGTCGGCGAGGACCAGCAGCAGGTAGCCGCCGGCGGCGGGCAGCACGCCGATGGCCAGCACGGCCGACGGCAGCCACCCGAGGGCGAACAGGGCCGCGCCGAGGCAGAGCAGCGCCACCGGGACGACGGCCACTGCCCCGCCCAGCGCCTCCCCGAGGCCGAGGCCGGCACCGACCCAGGCCGCCCCCGCCCCAGTGGCGGCCCCGGCGGCGGCGGCGACCACGACGGTCCCGACGGCGACCACCCCCGCCTCCCAGGCCGCCCAGCGCACCCTGCCCACCGGCCGGGAGTACAGCAGCGTCAGCCGGCCGGCCGCCTCGTCCGCCGCGACGGCCGCGACCCGCCCCGCGGCGTAGGCGCCCAGCGGCACGGCGAGCAGCGAGAACAGCGACGCGGCGTAGCCCTGCACGGAGGTCAGCCGGGCGAACCCGGCCGCGGCCGCCAGCTGGGCGAACACCGGGTTGTCCCGCAGGAAGTCGAGCATCGCCGTGGCCAGCAGCCCGATGAGCAGGAAGTAGGCGGCCACGCCCAGCGACCAGGTCCCGGTGGGCCGCCGGGAGCGGTGCACCGCCAGTCCGGGCAGCGACCGCAGCAGCCGGCTCGGCGCCCGGCCGCGGTCCCGGCCGCGCCAGCGCCCGCTCCCGACGTCCCGTCCCGCGGCCAGTGCCCGGGCGACGACGGCCAGGACCGCGACCTGGACGGCCAGCACGAGCAGCGGCGCCCACCGGTTCCCCGCGTACGGCGCGACCAGCGTCATCGACCCGAACGGGCCGGCCCACTGCAGCCAGGACAGCGCCGGGACACCGTCACCCACCATGCGGGCGAGCAGGCCGGCGAGGAGCAGCCCGACCGCGAGCGCCGAGGCGGCCCGCCGCTCGGGGAGCAGCTGCCCGGCCAGGACCCCGAGGGCGCCGCCGACCATCGCCGTCCCGCCCACGACCGCCCCGAAGAGGACGGCGCCGACCGGCGCGGTGCCGACCAGCAGCATGCCCAGGGCCACCGCCGCGCCGACGAGGGCGGCGGCGCCGAGCAGCACGGCCAGCGTCCGCTCGACGAGCGAGCCCAGCCGGACCCGCCCGGCGAGCAGCAGCTCGGACCGTCCCGCCTCCTCCTCGCCGCGGGTGACGCGGGTCCCGGCCAGGGCCGCCCAGACCCCGGCCAGGACGGCGAGCACCGTGCCGGTCCGCCAGACGGTGAACCCGCCGGGGTCGTCGAGGGCCACCGGCGGGCCGAAGAGCGTGCGGATCGCGGGGTTCTCCGCCAGCGCGGCCAGCGAGTCGGCGCCGATCGCGCCGCTGAACGTCCGCTCGTACTCCGTCGCGACGAAGGCGGCCAGCCCGCCGGACAGCAGCGCGACGACGACCGCGCCCCGCCGCACCTGGCGCACCAGCGCCCGGGTGACCGCGGCCCCGGGACGCGCGGGTGCGGGCAGTCGCGCGGTGGCCGGCGCCTGGCGCGGCGGGGTCCGGGTCGTCACGCCGCGTCCTGTCCGTAGTAGTCGAGGAAGATCTCCTCGAGCGAGGGCTCCCGGACGTCGAGCCGGGTCACCTCCGCGCCCGCGAGCGCCCGGAGCACCGCCCCGGGAGGCCCGGTCAGCGCCAGGGTCACCTGCCGCGGCGAGGCCCAGCGGACGTCGGCGACGCCGGGCAGGCCGGCGAGGTCGGCCAGTTCCGGCGCGGGCCGGGCCAGGTCGACGGTGACCTCCGCACGGCGCAGCCGGCGCAGCTCGACCAGGCCGGCGACCTCGACCAGCCGGCCGGCACGCAGGATCCCGACCCGGCTGCAGACGGCCTCGACCTCCGCCAGCTGGTGGGAGCTGAGGAAGACGGTCTGACCCCGCCCGGCGGCCTCGCCGATGCACCGGCGGAACTCGCGCTCCATCAGCGGGTCCAGGCCGCTGGTCGGCTCGTCGAGGACCAGCAGCGGCGCCCGGGTGGCGAAGGCGGCCACGAGGGCGACCTTCTGGCGGTTGCCGGTGGAGTACGCGCGGGCACGCTTGCCCGGGTCGAGGCCGAACCGCTCGACCAGCTCCGCGCGATAGGCGAGGTCGGTTCCGGGGCCCACGCCGGCGAGCAGGTCGAGGCACTCCTGCCCGGTGAGGTTCGGCCACAGGGCGACGTCGGCGGGGACGTGCGCGAGGTCGCGGTGGGCCCGCTCGACGTCTCCGACCGGGGTGCCGAACACCCAGGCCCGACCGGCGGTGGGCCGCAGCAGGGCGAGCAGCATCCGGATCGTCGTCGACTTGCCGGCGCCGTTGGGACCGAGGAAGCCGAAGACCTCGCCGGCCGGGACCTCGAGGGTGAGGTCGTCGACGGCGTGCGTGGCGCCGAAGTGCTTGGTCAGGTGCTCCGCGCGCAGAGCGGGGGCGGCTGCGGGATCGGCCATGCCGGTGCTCCGATCGACGTCGAGGACTCGACTGCCGACCAGACTTCCCGGCGCACCAGTGCTGAGGATAGGTCCGAGGGACCTCTGGGGACAGGCACTCCGACCCGGCCTACGGGTACGGCCAGGCGTTCTTCGCGCAGCCCTCGAGCCCGAGCGTCTGCTGCTGCATGACCGGCGCGGGCTGGCCGGGTCCGGGGCACTCCTGGTGCCCGTTGCCGAGGGCGTGGCCGACCTCGTGGTTGACCACGTAGTGGCGGTAGGTGGGGATGTCGCCCTCGTAGTCCGGGACGGCGGTCGCCCAGCGGGCCAGGTTGATGACGGCGCGGTCGCCGTACCGGCAGGACGTGTACCCGCCGGTGCCCACGCCGGGGCAGTACCGCTCCATGTTGCCGGGACTGATGAGGGTCACCTTGAACTCGTACTGGCCGGCCGCGGCCTCCTCCTGGCCGACCCGCTGGAACGACATCCGCCCGCCGTTGCCCCACGACCGGGGGTCGCCGAGCGTCTGCTCGACCGCGGCGGCGAACCCCGCGCCGTCCACCTCGATGCCGTCCTCGACCTCGACGACGAAGCGCTGCAGCGGCCCGGTGCCGTAGACCGGGGACGTCCCCGGGACGACGGTCACGCTCCCGGCGCCCTGCTGGACGAAGCCCGGGGCGCCGACGGCCGTCTCGGGCGCCTCCGTGGGTGCGGCGTCGACCTCGGCCGGAGCCGTGGGCGTCGCCGACGGCTGGGCCACGGTCTCGGCCGTGCTGGGCGCCGCGTCCGCGGCCGACGGCGCCGGTGACGCGGTGGCCGACTCGCCGGTGCCGACGCCGCTGACCGCGAGGTCCACCAACGTGACCGCGGTCGCCAGCGCGAGCAGCGGGATCGCGTAGGCCCGCCACCCCCACCGGGTGACGAAGCGGCGGAAGCGGCCACCTCCGCCGCCGGTGGACCGCGACCGGGTGCGGCCGGTGACGACGACGCGGGTGCCGCCGGTGCGCGGCTCGACGGGGCCCTGGGTGGGCGCGCGGTCGGCAGCGGGCGGACGACGGACCCGGGGGCGCTCGGCGTGGGTCGGGGACCCGTCCCGGGTGACCACCGGGTTGGTGTCGGGAAAGCGCGGCGGCTGGTGCGGGTCGGCGCGGCGGGCTGCGGGCGGGGGCACGCGCGGCAGGCCGCGGACGGGCTCCTCGGCGCGCGCCGGACGTCCAGGCGGGCCGGGGTCCGGCGCCGGTCGCGTGCGCCCGTTCGGCCCGCGGCCTGGGAAGGCGTCCGCGGGACTCACCCCGCCAGACTCTCACGGCCCGGCGGCCGGGGTGCAGACCGTGCGGGAACGGCGTGTGGGCCGGGAGGGGGCGCGCCGGGTCAGGAGGCCCGCGCCCGGGCGCCGTCGTCGGCAGCCGGCTCGTCGGCCGCGGCGTCCTCGGCCAGCGCCAGCACCGCCCGCGCCGTCGGCTCGGCGGCCTCCAGCATGGCGACGTGGCCGACCCCTTCGAGGACCAGCAGCCGGGCGTCGGGGACGGTGCCGGCCAACCGGGGCGCCAGCGCCGGGTCGACCAACCGGTCGCGGTCGCCCCAGACCACCAGCGTCTGCGGGCGCAGGGCCCGGGCCAGCCGCCAGGCGTTGCCGGGCCCGACCCGCAGGTAGGACGTGATCAGCCCCCGCATGCTGCGGGTCAGCGCCTGGGTCGCCCACGGCTGCCCGGCCCGCTCGCGCATCTCCTGCAGCGCCTGGTCCAGCCGGGCCCTCGGCACCCGGCGCGGGTCGCCGAAGCACATCCGCACCATGCCGCGGACCTGCTGCTCGGGCGTCACGCCGGACAGCCGCCGCTCGGCCAGCGCCGGGATCCCGGGCAGCAGGAGCAGCAGCAGCGTGCGGCTGAAGGCGCCGGGCACGCGGTAGACCGGCATCGCCGGTGAGACCAGGGTCAGGGTGGCGACCAGGTCGGGGCGGCTGGCGGCGACGAACAGCGAGACCAGGCCGCCGAGGGAGTTGCCCAGGAGGTGCACCGGCCGTCCGGCTGCCTCGCCGGGCTCGGCGGCGATCCGCTCCAGGACGTCGATGACCGCGCTCACGTGCCCGCGCACCGAGTACGAGGTGCGCGCCGGCGGCCGCGACCGGCCGAAGCCGGGGAGGTCCAGCGCCCAGCCGTCGAACCGGACGGCGAGCAGCGCGGCGAGGTCGGTCCAGTTGGTCGACGCGCCCCCCAGCCCGTGCACGTAGAGCGCCCGCTCCCGCGGCGCCCCGGCCCGGGCGCCGTCCACCGGGCCGGTCCACGGCGTCCGCCGGACGAACACCTCTCCCCCGCGGACGGCGACCTGCTCGCCGGGCCACGGCGGCGGGAGGGTGTCGGTCCGGGGCAGCGGGGCGGTCGACAGCCGGGCCGGTCGGACCGGCTGTCCGCCCGCCACGGTGGGGGCATCGGGACCGTCGGGCACTCGTCCGACGGTAGGTCAGCGCGGACGACGACGCGCGGTCGGGTGACCGGTCGGTAACATCCGTCCGCCATGCACGTACCCCGGTCAGCACCCGCGTCCGTCCGCCGCTCGTCCCGCCTGCCCCGGGGCGCCCGCCGGGCGCAGCTGTTGCAGGCCGCGCAGGAGGTGTTCGTCGCCCAGGGCTTCCACGCCGCGGCGATGGACGAGATCGCCGACCGGGCCGGGGTGAGCAAGCCGGTGCTGTACCAGCACTTCCCGGGCAAGCGGGAGCTGTACCTCGCGCTGCTCGAGCAGCAGGTCACCGCGCTCACCGACCGGGTGCGCGAGGCGATGGAGGGCACCGACGACAACCGCACCCGCGTCAACGGGGCCGTCGGCGCCTACTTCGACTTCATCAACGCCGAGGGCGCCGCGTTCCGGCTGGTCTTCGAGTCCGACCTGAACAACGACGAGGACGTCCGCGAGCTGGCCGACCGGGGTCACCGGGCCTGCGTGGAGGCGATCGGCGAGGTCATCGCCGCCGACACCGGCCTGGACCGGGAGCGGGCGCTGCTGCTGGCCTCCGGCCTGACCGGGCTGTCCGAGACGAGCGCCCGCTGGTGGCTGCCGCGCAAGGGCACCGTGTCCCGCGACGAGGCGGTGTCGCTGCTGACCGCGCTGGCCTGGCGCGGCATCTCCGGGTTCCCCCGGGTCGAGGGCGGCGAGGGCGCGGCGCGTTGAGGAGAGGGCCCCGCTGCCCCCCACCACTCGCGAGCTCGCGGCGGGACCCTGCAGCGGGGCCTCGTTCGCTGACGGCGCACCTGCGCCGCAGGTCGGCGCATCGAGCCCTGCACTAGCGTGGGGATCAGCCGCGCAACTCGAGGAGGCATCCCCCGTGGAAGTCAAGATCGGTGTCCAACACTCCCCCCGGGAGCTGGTCATCGACAGCCCCAAGACCCCCGACGAGATCGCTGCCGAGGTGGCGAAGGCCATGTCCGGGGCGACCAAGGACGGCCTGCTGACGCTGGTCGACGACCGTGGCCGCCGGGTGCTCGTCCCCGTCGACCGCATCGCCTACGTGGAGATCGCGCAGGCCGACCAGCGGCGCGTGGGCTTCATCGCCGGCTCCTGAGGGCCATCCGCACGTCCCGACGGGCGCCTCCGCTGCGGCGGGGGCGCCCCGTCGTCGTGGGTGGGCCAGGGTGGACCGGTCGCGGGGCCCGGAGGGTCCCCGACCGGGACACTGGCAGCGCTCGAGGGCGGCCGGGGACGGCACCTGGCAGCGGTGTCGGCCGGTAGGCCGACGATGTCATCGCGTCAGGGGTTCAGGCCGAGGGCCTTCATCCGCTGCGTGTGCGCGGTGGTGATGCGCTCGACCAGCCGCCCGATCCCGGACAGGTCGCCGGTGCCCTCGAGGATGAGCTCGGCGAGCTCGTCGCGCTCGGCGATGACCGCCTGCGCCTGCCGCATCGCCTCGCCCACGAGCCGCCGTCCCCACAGGGCCAGCCGGCCGGAGAGCGTGCGGTTGGTCGTGATGGCCGCCCGCACCTCCCGGACGGCGAAGTCGGCGTGCCCGGTGTCGGCGAGCACCTCGAGGATGAGTCCGCGATCGGGGTCGGGCAGGAACCCGGCGATCTCCCGGTAGAACTCCGAGGCCAGGCCGTCCCCGACGTAGGCCTTGACCAGCCCCTCCAGCCAGGTGCGCGGCCGGGTGCTCTCGTGGAAGGCGTCGAGCGCGGGGACGAACGGGCTCATCGCCGCGGTCGGGTCGGCGCCGAGCTCGGTGAGGCGCGCGGTCAGCCGGCAGTGGTGGTCGATCTCCGCCGCCGCCATCTGCGCCAGCGCGGCCCGGCCCTCGAGCGTGGGCGCCAGCCGCGCGTCCTCGGCCAGCCGGTCGAAGGCGGTCAGCTCGGCGTAGGACAGCACGCCCAGCAGGTCGACGACGGCCCGCTGGTCGACGGTGTCCACTGGCAGCTCCCGGGGTCGGCAGAACGGTCCGCGCCTGCCCTGGACGGGTGGCTCGAGGGGGCCCGGGCATCGCGGCGGAGGGAGGCTAACCGGTGCGCACGCTAGACTGGGAATCGGCGAGCCCTCGGGTTCGCTGTGTATCTGCGCGCTGACGACCGCTGGAGACGACGCCCCGAGGGGTTTCCTCCCGGACCGACACCGAGGTGCGGCCCGGTTTCTGCTGGCCGCGTCGGCGCTGGAACTGATCCCGCGACACCCGACCGGGACCGGTGCGACAGCGGCGCGATCGCGCCCCGGAGCCGGCCCCCCAGCAGACCAGAGGCGAGAACACTGACCTCCACCGAGAACACCCCCACCACCCCGGACGTCGACCACGCTGAGACCGGCGCCCCCGCCCCCGAGCAGCTCGAGCAGGCCGTCGAGGAGCTCGGCGGCGCCCCCGTCTCCGAGGACGCCCCGCTGTTCAGCGACTTCGACGTCCACCCCGACGTCGTCGCGGCGCTGGCCGAGGTCGGCATCACCCGGACCTTCGCCATCCAGGAGCTCACCCTCCCCCTGGCGCTGGCCGGCAACGACCTCATCGGCCAGGCCCGCACGGGCACCGGAAAGACCCTCGGCTTCGGCGTCCCGCTGCTGCAGCGCGTCGTCCCGCCGGCTGAGGGTGGCGACGGCGTCCCGCAGGCGCTGGTCGTCGTCCCCACCCGCGAGCTGTGCGTCCAGGTCGCCCGCGACCTGGGCGCCGCCGGCGCCAAGCGCGGCGTCCGCGTGCAGGCCATCTACGGCGGCCGGGCCTTCGAGCCGCAGGTCGCCGCGCTGCAGGCCGGCGTCGAGGTCGTCGTCGGCACCCCCGGCCGGCTGCTGGACCTGGCCCAGCAGGGTCACCTGATCCTGGGCAAGGTCCGCGTGCTGGTCCTCGACGAGGCCGACGAGATGCTCGACCTGGGCTTCCTGCCCGACATCGAGCGGATCCTCGCGATGGTCCCGGAGAAGCGGCAGACCATGCTGTTCTCCGCGACGATGCCCGGCCCGATCGTGACGCTGTCCCGGTCGTTCATGACCCAGCCGACGCACATCCGGGCGCACGGCAACGACGAGGGCTCGACGGTCCCGCAGACCACCCAGTTCATCTACCGGGCGCACAACCTCGACAAGCCCGAGCTGCTCGCGCGTGTGCTGCAGGCCCGCGGCCGCGGCCTGGCGATGGTGTTCTGCCGCACCAAGCGCACCGCCCAGAAGGTGGCCGACGAGCTGGTCGAGCGCGGGTTCGCCGCGGCCGCCGTGCACGGCGACCTGGGTCAGGGCGCCCGCGAGCAGGCGCTGCGGGCCTTCCGCAGCGGCAAGGTCGACGTCCTGGTCGCCACCGACGTCGCCGCCCGCGGCATCGACGTCACCGGCGTCAGCCACGTCGTGAACTACCAGTGCCCCGAGGACGAGAAGACCTACGTGCACCGGATCGGCCGCACCGGCCGCGCCGGCAGCACCGGTGTCGCGGTCACGCTGGTCGACTGGGACGACATCCCCCGCTGGCAGCTGATCAACAAGGCGCTGGAGCTGGACTTCACCGATCCGCCGGAGACCTACTCCACCTCGCCGTGGGTCTACGCCGACCTTGACGTGCCCGAGGGCGCGAGCGGCCGGCTCCCGCGGTCGCAGCGCACCCGTGAGGGTCTGGACGCCGAGACCGTCGAGGACCTCGGCGAGACGGGCAAGCGCACCCGTGCCGGGGGCGGCCGCGGCCCGGCCCGCGAGGACGAGGAGAAGCCCGAAGGCCCCCGCAAGAGCCGCCCGCGTCGCCGTACCCGGGGTGGCGGGGCCGCGGCGGCCGGCGCTGCGGCCGCGGATTCCTCGGCGGAGGCGCAATCCGGCGAGGCCGCCGCGACCGGGGAGTCCCCGGCCCGGAAGCGCCGCCGGCGTCGTCGCGGCGGCTCCGGCCAGAGCTCGGCCGAGCCGGCCGCCTGAGTCCTCCGCGCGTGCCGGTCCCGTCGCTGCGCCGCCCGCCGCTGCGGGTGTGGGTGTGGACGGCGGCCGTCCTCGCGCTGGTGGTCGTCGCGACCCTGCTGTGGCGGGGCTCGGACGCGGCCGCCACCCACAGCACCACCGCAGCACCGGCCGACGTCCCCAGCGGGACGCCGGCCGGTGCCGTCTCCGCCGCCTGGACCGCCCCGACGACCGCCAGCAGCGGCGCCGCCCGGGCGACCGTGGACGGCGGCCGCGTCGTCGTCAGTGACGAGCACGGGGTGCGGGCCCTCGAGGTCGGCTCCGGCACGGAGGCCTGGCGCTACACCCGCGCCAACGCCCGGCTCTGCGACTGGACCCTCGTCGGTGGCCGCGTCGTCGCCGTGTTCGGCACCGAGGACCGCTGCGACGAGGCGGTCGCCCTCTCCGTCGACACCGGCGTGCGCGCCTGGACCCGCAACCTCGACCTGCGCCCGGACGCGGTGCTCACCGGCACCGACGGCATCGTGCTGGCCACCAGCCCCACCGGCGTGCTCGCCCTCGACCCGGTCGGCGACGGCATCCGCTGGCGGGCCGACCCGGAGGAGGGCTGCACGTTCGCCGACGGCGACGTCGGCGGGGCGGGCGCCGCCGTCCTGGAGGACTGCGGAGGGACGACGCAGGTGCGCCTCCTCGACGGCTACGACGGCACTCCGCTGTGGACGCGCGACGTGCCCGGCGGGACGACGCTGGCCGGGGTCGAGCAGGCGGTGGTGGCCGCCGCGGACGACGGCGTGCAGGTGCTCGCCGGTGCCGACGGCGCCCCGCTCGGCGCGCCCGTCGCGGAGTCCGCGGACGAGGTGCGCACCACCGGCGTCGGCACCAGCGCGCTCGTGTGGGCGGGCGGCACGCTGACCGTGGTGGACCAGGGCACCGGCGCGGTCTCCTGGCGCACACCCGCGACCGGCCTGCCCGCCAGCGCGGTCGACCGCGCGCTGCTCCCCGCGGGGACGTCGGTCCCGGTGCCCGAGGGCGACGCCGTCGTCCTGCGCGACCTCGCGACCGGCGACGAGGTGCAGCGCGTGGACACCCCCGGGCTGCGCGCGGGCGGGCTGGTCACCGTGGCCGGCCCGGTCGTCGTCCACCAGCTGCCCGACCGCGTCCTCGCCTTCCGTTGAAAGAGGACCTCCCTGCCCCCCACCACCCGCAGGCTCGCGGCGGGTCCCTGCAGGGAGGCCGCCGCCAATGTTCACTGGTGACCATGGTGATGCCCGCCGGTCCCGACGACAGCGCTCCCCTCTCCATCGCACCCGACGACCTTCGCCAGCTGGCCGACCACGACGCGCGGCACCGCACGTTCGACGGCGGCGCGGGTCCCCTGGCGGCGCTGGACACGGGCGGCGACGGGGCGCGCGGCACCGTCCTGCTGGTCCCGGGCTTCACCGGCAGCAAGGAGGACTTCGCGCCGCTGCTGCGTCCCCTGTGCGCCGCCGGGTACCGCGTCGTCGCCGTCGACCAGCGGGGCCAGTTCCAGTCCCCCGGGCCCGACGACCCGGCCCGGTACTCGGTCGCCGAGCTCGCCGGCGACCTGCTGGCCGTCGCCCGGCAGCTGCGTGCCGGCGGCGTCGCCACGCTGCACCTGGTCGGGCACTCCTTCGGTGGCCTGGTCAGCCGGGCCGCCGTCCTGGCCGAGCCGGCGGCGTTCCGCACGCTCACCCTGCTCGGCTCCGGTCCCTCCCGGCTGGTCGGGCCCCGCGTGGAGCTGCTCGAGCACCTCACCCCGCTGCTCGACGCCGGCGGCGTGCCGCTGGTGCACGAGACGCTCGAGCAGCTGGCCATGACCGACCCGAGGGCGCAGCTGGTGCCCGCCCCGACGCGCGAGTTCCTGGCCCGGCGGTTCCTCGCCACCAGCGGCGCGAGCCTGCGCGGGATGGCCGACGCGATGACCAGCGAGCCGGACCGGGTCGCGGAGCTCGCGGCCACCGGCGTCCCGGTGCTGGTCGCGCACGGCGTGGCGGACGACGCGTGGACGCCGGCAGCGCAGGAGGACATGGCCCGCCGGCTGGGCGCCCGGCACGAGGTCATCCCGGGCGCCATCCACTCCCCCGCGATCGAGAACCCGCCCCGCACGTGTGCGGTCCTGCTCGACTTCTGGGCCTCCGTGCCGGCCACGGCCGGGGTGCTGCGGTGAGCCGGCTGCCGTCGTCCCGCGACTTCACCGCCGAGGAGGACCTGCTCGGCTTCTTCGGCCCCGACAGCATCAGCTGGCGGATCCACAGCGACCCGGCGTTCTCCGTCGGCGGCATCCGGGCGCTGCTGCTGCAGGCCCTGCACCCGGTGGCGATGGACGGCGTCGCCCGCTTCTCCACCGCCTTCACCGACGATCCCTGGCCGCGGCTGACCCGCACCGCCGAGTACGTCGCCACGCTGACCTTCGGCACCCGCCGCGAGGCGCTGCGGTCGGTGCGCCGGGTGCGCGGCATGCACCGGGGCAAGTCGGCGGTCGAGGAGACCACCGGGCGTCGCTACACCGTCGACGACGCCGACCTGCTGCTCTGGGTGCACTGCTGCGAGGTCGACTCGCTGCTGTCGGTCGCCCGCCGGGCCGGGGTGCCGCTGACCGACGCCGAGGCCGACCGGTACGTCGCCGAGCAGGTGACCGCCGCGGTCCTCATCGGCTGCGCGGCCGGCGACGTGCCCGCCAGCGCCACCGAGCTCGACGCCTACCTGGAGCGCACGCGGCCCCAGCTGGCGGTGACCCCGGCCGCGCGGACCGCCTCGCGGTTCGTGCTCCTGCCCCCGATGCCCGGCTGGGTGCAGCTGCTCACCCCGGCCCGGCCCGCGTGGAGCACGCTGGCGGCGCTGGGCGCGGCCACGCTGCCCCAGTGGGCCCGCCGGCTGTACGGGCTGCCGGGCTACGGCCTCACCGACACCGCCGCCACCGGCGCGGTGCGTGCGTTCCGCCGGGCGGCGCTCGCGGTACCGGCGCAGGTGCGGGAGTCGCCGATCGTGCGGTCGGCCCGGGAGCGGGTGGCGGAGGGGACCCCGCTGAGCGCCTAGGAGACGACCTCCTCCTCGGCGAGGAAGCTCCAGGTCTCCCGCGGCGGGGTGGCCGCCCGCCCGACCGCGCAGCTGGGCCGGAAGTCGCACCAGCCGCACTGCCGGCCGGGGACCGCGGGGAAGGCGACGTCCGGGTCCTCCCCGCCGTCGACGGCCGCGGTGGCCGCGGCGATGTCGGCGGCCACGTCCTCCGCCCGCCGGACGTGGTTGGCCAGCGACCGGTCGGTGTGCTCGAAGGAGGCCACCGTGCCCGACGGCAGGTGGTGCAGCTCGACCCGGCTGCACGGCCGGCGCAGCGTGCGGCGCACGCCGAGGACGTAGGCGGCCAGCGCGGGTGAGCCGCGGGCCTCGTCGTCGGTGGAGACCGAGCGGCCGGTCTTGTAGTCCACGACCACCAGCTCGTCGCCGCGCTGGTCGATCCGGTCGACCCGGCCGGACAGCGCGAGCCGCTCGGTGGTGGCGGCCACCTGCCGCTCGGTGCCGACCGGCTCGTCGGCGGGGTCGAGCCCGGGGACGTAGTCGGTCAGCCAGCCCGCGGCTCGCGCGCGCCACCGCTCGGACTGCTCGGCGTCGCGGAAGCCGGCAGTCGACCAGACCCCGTACAGCAGCTGACGCGCCGCGGCCGGGGTGCGCTTCGGCAGCGGCAGCTCCCACCACGAGCGCAGCGCGGCGTGCACCGCCGAGCCGACGCTGTTGTGCGCCCAGGCCGGCCCCTTGGCCGGGGTGGGCCGGTCGACGTAGGCGTGCCGGTAGCGGCGCGGGCAGTCGCTGAAGGCGGCCAGCTTGCTCGGCGTGGCCGGGAACAGCCGCCGCGGCATCCCCGGCATCTCCAGCTGCGCGCCCCCCATGCCGGCCACGCTAACCGGCGGCGCCGACCGGCCCGGCGAAGGGCGCCGCCCCGGTGCCGGCGGCCAGCAGCGCCTCGTACTGGTCCGGCGCGGTGGTGCAGGCCGCGATCGGCGTCGTCTTGTTGCTGCCGTGGTAGTCGCTCGAGCCGGTGACCAGCAGCCCGAGCTCGCCGGCCAGGCCCCGCATGTGGGCGCGCTCCTCCGGGTCGTGGTCGGGGTGGTCGACCTCCAGGCCGAGCAGGCCGGCCTCGGCCATCACCGCGACCGCCTCGTCGCCGACCACCCGGCCGCGGCGGGTGGCCAGGCCGTGGGCGAACACCGGCACCCCGCCGGCCGCGCGCACCAGCGCGATGCCGTCGAGCACGTCGGTGTCGGCCTTGGCCACGTAGTACGGGCTGCGGTGGTGCAGCAGCGTGGCGAAGGCGTGGTCGACCGACTCGACGACGCCGGCCTCGACCAGCGCGCGGGCCACGTGCGGCCGGCCCACCACCCCGCCGTCGGCCCGGGTGACGATCTCGCTCCACACGACCGGGTGCCCGGCGTCGGCGAGGGCGGTGACGATCCGCTCGCCGCGGCTGAGCCGCTCGTCGCGGAGCCGCGCCCGCTCCGCCGCCAGCGCCGGGTGCTCCGGGTCGAAGAGGTAGGCCAGCAGGTGCACGCTGATCGGCGGCGCCCCGGCGGGGAACCAGCGGCAGGACAGCTCCATGCCCGGGACGACGGTCAGCCCGTCCGGGCGCGCCCGCTCCGCCTCGGCCCACCCCGCGGTGGTGTCGTGGTCGGTCAGCGCGACGACGTCCAGCCCCGCGGCCCGGGCGGCAGTGAGCAGCTCGGCAGGGCTGTCGGTGCCGTCGGACACCGACGTGTGGGTGTGCAGGTCGATCCGCATCAGCGTCCAGACTGCCGCACCCGCCAGCTGGCGGCCCTGGCGGCACGGGGACGCCCCGGCGGCGGCGGGGGGATCGGCTCGGTGTCCCGCCGTGCGCGGGTGGGTGCGTCCGCCCCGGGGCGCGCCGGGGCCGGGGGCCGGCCGGCCTTCCGCGGCGACGGTTCGGCCTCGCCCTCGTCGTCCCCGCTGTCGGCGCCGTGGCTGCCGAACAGCAGGTCGCTCACGTCGCGGTAGAGCACGTCGGCCCGCGGCAGGTAGGTGATCTCCGAGAGCGCCTGCTGCTGGCCGGCGGACTCGAAGCGGAACGTGCCGTAGCCCAGCAGCTGGCCGAGCAGCGTCTCCTTGTAGGTGAGGTCGGTGATCCGGCGCAGCGGCAGCAGGGCCACGGTCCGGACGACGATCCCGGTGGTCAGCAGCACCCGGCGGTTGGTGACGATGAAGTGCCGCATCCACCACTCGCCGACCCGCAGCGCGAGGTAGCCCAGCGCGCCCAGGAACGCCAGGAACCCGACGGTGGTGGGGAGCCGGTTGTCCGGGTCGAGCACGAGCAGCCAGCCGCCGACGGCGAGCACCGGCAGGGCCTTCGCAGCCGGCGTGATGAGCACCGCCCAGTGCCGCCGGGTGGCGATGACGGGCGGCTTCTCGTGCGGGAGCAGGTACTTGTCGGCGTCCTTGCTCCACCGCGGCCGGCGGCCGTCGGGCTCGGGTGTCCCCGGACCTCCCACGCCGGCCTAGGCGAGGGACTCGAAGAACGAGGCCAGCGAGGACGCCGCGTCGCCCAGCGCCTGGCCGGCGGTCCGGACGAGGTCGGCCGAGTTCTCCGGCGCCGAGATGACGTAGAAGACGACGAAGGCGAGTGCCAGCCAGGTGAGGACCTTCTTCACCGTCACCTCCGCGGTGGGTGTCGGGCGGGCGCGCGGACGGGGCCGCCCGCACGACGAGCCCCATGGGTAACACACGCCGCAGGGCTCCCTGCCGGGGACACGCCGCCGGGGACACGGGTCGGCCCGGTGCGGTCGGTCACCGTCCGGGCAGGAGGTGCTCGCTGGGCGGGCCGAGCGGCAGGTCGGGGTAGAGACGCTCGCGCAGGTCGAGCAGCTGCAGCTCCTCGGCGAGCAGCCAGGCGGCCGACATCGGCCACATGACCAGCCACAGCCAGACGCCGTAGGCCTCCCCCACGAAGGCGGCGCGGTCGTCGGAGGTGGGCACCGCCCACAGCGGCGCCCGCTGCCCGGCAGCCTCGACGGCCACGGACGACGGACCGGAGATGACGTCGCCGGGGTCGAGCCCGGGCAGGCCGGCGTACCCGCAGCCGACACCGGTGCCGGGCTCCTCGGCGACGAGGACCAGTTCGGCCGAGCCGCCGAGCGGGGCCGGCCCGGCGCAGTCGACGACGATCGCCCGTGCGCCGGGCTCCCCGCCCCACGCCAGGCCGGTGACCGTCCACCCCGGCGGCATCGGGTCGGGAACCCACGCCGGCACCCGGGCGTCGGCGGTCACCGCGGCGATGGCGTCGTGGGCCACCAGGAGCGTGTGGTGCAGCGGCGTCACCGCGCCGTGCACGGGACACCAGGCCTGGGCCGAGTTCCCGGGACGGACGACCACGCGTTGGCCGCAGCGGGGACAGACCGTGGTGGCAGTCATCGGGCATCACCGTCCTGTGACCTGACGTGTTCGTCAAGCGCTGGCCCCTGGGGGCGTGGGTACCGTTCGCGCGTGTCGCCCGCCGCCGATGCCGACCTGCCGGTGGTCGCCTG
Organism: Geodermatophilus sp. SYSU D01176; assembly: GCF_054050015.1. Classification (NCBI taxonomy): domain Bacteria; kingdom Bacillati; phylum Actinomycetota; class Actinomycetes; order Geodermatophilales; family Geodermatophilaceae; genus Geodermatophilus; species Geodermatophilus sp. SYSU D01176. The sequence continues at coordinate 34,628 of NZ_JBJGYN010000030.1, forward strand.
CGTCGGTGCGGTGGTGCTGGACGCCCGCGGCCGGCTGCTGCTGGTGCGGCGGGGCCACGAGCCCTCGCGCGGGCTGTGGTCGGTGCCGGGCGGGCGGGTCGAGGCCGGAGAGTCGGTGGCGGCGGCGGTCGAGCGCGAGGTCCGCGAGGAGACCGGCCTGGCGGTGCGGGCCGGCGCCGAGGTGGGCCGGGTGCGGATCCCCGGCCCGGGTGTCGTCTACGACGTCGTGGACCTGACCTGCACGCTGCTCGATCCGTCGGCCACGCCGGCCGCCGGGGACGACGCGGACGCCGTCACCTTCGCCGACGCGGCCGACCTCGAGCGGCTGACCTGCACGCCGCGGCTGCTGGAGACGCTGCGCGGCTGGGGCGTGCTGCCGTCCTGACCCCGGTGCGGCCGCACGCCCGCCGGTCAGCCGCGGGGCGTCGGCTCCGGGCGTCCGGGCTGCTCGCCGCCGCGGGCCTCGCCGTAGGAGCGCTTGGGCACCATCACCTTGCGCCGGAAGGTGCAGACCACCGTGCCGTCCTGCTTGTAGCCGATCGTCTCGACGTACACGACGCCGCGGTCGTCCTTGGACGTCGACGGCGTCTTGTCCAGCACCGTCGTCTCGCCGTAGAGGGTGTCGCCGTGGAAGGTCGGCGCCACGTGCCGCAGCGACTCGATCTCCAGGTTGGCGATGGCCTTGCCCGACACGTCCGGGACGCTCATGCCGAGCAGCAGCGAGTAGATGTAGTTGCCGACGACGACGTTCCTGCCGAAGTCGGTGGTCTCCGCCGCGTAGTGGGTGTCCAGGTGCAGCGGGTGGTGGTTCATGGTGATCAGGCAGAACAGGTGGTCGTCGTACTCGGTGACGGTCTTGCCCGGCCAGTGCTTGTAGACCGCACCGACCTCGAACTCCTCGTAGTACCGACCGAACTGCACCTGCTGCCTCCCGGTGTCGACGCTGACAGCGGGCACCGGAGGAGTCGCAGGCACGGGCCCACCGCGCCCGGGGGGCCAGGTGCCCACCACGCGTCGGTGACCCATCTGGACGGCCGCCGATCCTACGATGCGCCCGTGGTACCGGCTCCCCCCGTTCCGGACCCCGGGGAGCCCGGTGTCCTGACGCTCTCCCCCACCGGCCGGCGGGTGCGGCTCGCCGCGACCGCCGTGGTGCTCGCCCTGCTGCTCGGCGGCACGGTGTGGGGCAACGACTCCGAGTTCCCGTTCGGCCCCTTCCGGATGTACTCGACCCGCGCCGACCCCGACCGGCCGGTGGTGTCCACCAGGGTGGTCGGCGTGACCGCCGACGGCGACGAGGTACGGCTGTCCGGCGGCGAGGTGGGCCTGCGTCGGGCGGAGTTCGAGGGTCAGCTGCCCCGGCTCGTCGACCGGCCGGAGCTGCTCGGGCTGCTGGCCGGCTCCTACGCCGCCGCGCACCCCGACGCCGAGCCGCTGGTGGCGGTGCGGGTCGTGCAGCGGCGGTACGCCCTCGACGACGGCCGGACCACCGGTGAGGTCACCGAGAGCGTGCTGGTCGACCACGCCGTCGCGACCGGCCAGGAGGGCACCCCGTGAGCGCCGCACCCCCCGCCCGTGCGACCGCCGCCGTGCCGTCGTCCGTCGGCCGCCGCGGGTGGTCGGGCTGGTGGTTCCGGCCCGTCCCGCTGGCCCGCGTCGCCGTGTTCCGCACCCTCGCCTACCTGTTCGTGCCGGTCGACGTCTTCCTGACCACGGCCTGGGTGCGGGCACACGCGCACGTCCCGACCGAGTGGTACGCGCCGCTGACCATCGGCCAGGTGCTGCCGCTGCCCGCGCCCACCCCGGCAGTGGTGTTCGTCGTCCAGTGGGCGCTCGTCGTGGCCGCGCTGGCGGCGGCGACCGGCCGGGCGCCCCGCCTGCTCGGCACCGCGGTGTTCCTCCTCTACGTGGAGTGGATGGTCATCGCGATGAGCTACGGGAAGGTGGACCACGACCGGATCGCCTACCTCGTCGCCCTCGCGGTGCTGCCGACGATCGGGCGCGTGCGGTGGCGCGACACGCGCTCCTCGGAGGCGGCCGGGTGGGCCATGGCCGCGGTCTTCGTCACCGTGATGCTCACCTACTTCCTCGCCGCCTGGGCGAAGATGCGCTTCGGGGGCTGGGACTGGGCCACGGGTTCGACGCTGGCCCGGGCGATCGTGCGGCGGGGCACGGTGTTCTCGGACTGGACCCTCGAGGTGCCCGGACTGCTCGTGGGCGCACAGTGGGCGATGCTCGCGCTGGAGTTCGCCGCACCCCTGATGCTGCTGGTCTGGTCGGCCCGCGCGCGGGTGGCGTTGGTGGTCTTCCTGATCGGCTTCCACCTGGCCGTCTACGCCAGCGTGGCCATCATCTTCCTGCCGCACTGCGTCGCGATCCTGTCGATCCTGCCGTGGGAACGCCTCCCCGACGCCACCCGCCGGCTGCGCTCCCGGGCCGGCGGTGGGCGCCCGGCCGAGGTCTCCCCGGCCGGGGCCGCACCCCCGGGCTGAGCCGGCGTCAGATCAGCGCGCCGATGCGGGCCGCCATGTCCGCCTCGTGCTGCTGGTAGGACGCCGCCACGCTGCTGAGCAGGCCGCCCATCCCGGTGAGGGCGTCGCTAACCCCCTGGGCACTGAGCCGCCACTGCTCGTAGAGCTCGGTGAACCGGACCGCCGCCTGGCTGTCGGTCCATCCTTCGAGCACCGAGACGTCGACGGTGCTGGACAGGGCGGCGTGGCGGGCGGTGGTGTCGGCGGCCTCGGCGCGGCACTGGCCGGCCAGCGACTGCAGGGTGGCGATCTCGACCTTCACGGGTCCTCCTCGTGCTCCGGGTACCTCCCGGTCGGGGCGGAACCGTAGGGAACCGGCCTCCGCACCCCCCTCCGGTCGTCCACATCCCCGCCCCCGTCCACAGATCGGTGGCGCCAGCCCCGGCGGGTACCCCGCGACGGCCAGGGTCGGGTCCGTGCCCGCCCGCTCCCCCGTCACCCGGTGCTGGACCCTCGTGACGCCCACCGGCGCCCTGGACGTGGCGGTCACCGCCTGCGACGACGACCGGCTCGGCACCGTCCTGCCGGCGCTGGGCGTGGCCCTGCGGCTGCCGTCCGTGGAGCTGTGGTCCGGGAGCGCCCGGCTGGACGTCGCCCTGCCGCTGACCGACCCGGCGCTGCTGCACGGGGCGCTGCTGGGCCTCGGCCGGCCCGGCCCGCGTCCGGGCACCGTGGGGTCCTCCGCGCTCGAACTGCACGTCGTGGGCGGTCCCGACGCCGGCACGGTGCTGTCCCTCGACCGCGGCCGGCACGTGGTCGGCCGCGGCGGCGAGGCCACCGTCGGGCTGACCGATCCCGCCGTCTCGCGCCGGCACGTGCTCGTGGAGGTCGGCGCCGGCGACCTGACGGTCCGCGACCTCGGCTCCCGGAACGGCAGCGAGCTGGACGGTGACCGCCTCGACGAGGAGGCACGCCCGTGGCCTGCGGGCGCGCCGCTCCGGCTGGGGTCCACCACGCTGCGGACCGCCGGGCCGGGGAGCGTCCGGGCCACCCCGCGTCCCGCGGCGGGCGGCCGGCTGGCCCTGCGGCCCCACCCGCGCCTGCACCCGGCACGCGAGGAGGTCGAGGTCGCCCTCCCGGCCGCGCCCGTCCCCGCACCGCCCCGACGGCTGGCCCGGGTGGCCGTGGCGCTGCCCGCGGTGGGCGGCGTGGCCCTGGCCTGGGCGCTGGACGCGCCACAGTTCCTCTTCTTCGCCCTGCTGAGCCCGGTGGTGGCGGTCGGCACGTGGCTGTCCGACCGGTGGTCGGGCCGCCGTGGCACCCGCCGCGCGCGGGCGGCCCACGCAGCAGAGCTCGCCCAGGCGCTGGACCGGCTGGCGGGCGCCCTCCGCACGGAGGAGCGGGCCGCCGACACGGCGCACCCGGACCTGGCCGCCCTGACGACGGCAGCGCGACGGCGGTCCACCTCCCTCTGGCAGCGGCGCCGCGGGGACAGCGACGCGCTGGCCGTGCGGGTCGGTACCGGGCACGGGGAGTCCCGCGTGGTCCGGGTGGAGCCCGACGGCTCCCGGCGCCGCGAGCCGTCGGAGCGACTGCCCGTCGTGGTGGAGCTGACCGCCACCGGTGGACTGGGCGTCACAGGCCCGCGCGCGCCGGCGGTGGGCGTCCTCACCGCCGTCCTCGGCCAGCTGGCGGCGCTGCACGCGCCCGGCGAGGTGGAACTGGCCCTGCTCACCACGCCGGACCGGCTGGGCGACTGGGCGTGGCTGCGCTGGCTCCCGCACCTCCGTCCGGAGGCGACGCGCGTCCGCCCGACTCCCCCGGCCGACGCCGCCGAGGAGGAGGAACTCCGGTGGCTCGCCACCCTGCTGTCCCGGCGGGCGGGCACCGAGGACGGAACGCCCGCCCGGGTCGTCGTGCTGGTCGACCGGCCGGTCGGCCCGCGGCTGCTCGCCGCGCTGCACCGGGCCCGCTCCGCCGGCGTCGTGGCCCTCGCCTGCGGACCCTCGGCGGCGGACCTCCCCGGGCTCGGCGACGCCGTGCTCCAGCTGGGCGGGGAGACCGGAGAACGGGCGACCCTCCTCCGCGCGGGCGCCGGCGAGCGGCCGGTCGCGGCGGTCGACCGCCTGCCGCGCCCCGTGGCCGACCGGCTCGCGCGCGACCTGGCCGCGCTGACCGTGGCCAGCTCCGACACCGCCCTCCCGCGCCGGGTCCGGCTGCTCGACCTCGCAGCCGCCGGGGTGGGCGCCGCCTCCGACGGTGCGCCGTCCGTCGGGTGGTCACGGGCCCGGGACGCCCTCGTCGCCACCCTGGGCCGCACCGCGACGGGGCGCCTGTCGGTCGACCTGTGCCGGCACGGGCCGCACGCCCTGGTCGCCGGGACGACGGGCTCCGGCAAGTCCGAGCTGCTGCAGACCCTCATCGCCGGCCTGGCCCTGGCCCATCCGCCGGATCGGTGCACGTTCCTGCTCGTCGACTACAAGGGTGGCGCGGCGTTCGCCGACGCAGCGGCGCTCCCGCACACCGTCGGCCTGCTGACCGACCTCGACGGCGCGGCCACCGCCCGCGCGCTCCGGTCGCTCACCGCCGAGCTCACCCGCCGCGAGACCCTCCTCGCCGCCCACGGCGCACCGGACCTGACCGCGCTGCCCGACGAGGTCGAGCTCGCCCGCCTGGTGATCGTCGTCGACGAGTTCGCGGGGCTGGCCGAGGAGCTGCCCGACTTCCTGTCCGGGCTCGTGGGCATCGCCCAGCGGGGCCGATCGCTGGGCGTGCACCTGGTGCTGGCCACCCAGCGCCCAGGCGGCGTGGTCTCCCCGGAGATCCGGGCCAACTGCACCCTGCGGATCTGCCTGCGGACCACCGACGAGGCGGAGTCCCGGGACGTCCTCGGCTCCGCGCAGGCCGCCGTCCTGCCGGTGGACACCCCTGGCCGCGGGTACCTCCGGGCGGGCGGCGCAGCCGTGCTCTTCCAGGCGGCGCGGGTCAGCGGCGGGTCCCGCGCCCTCCGGGACGACGCGCCGGAGGTGGCGCCCTGGCGCTGGCCGGCCCCGGCCGGTCCCGCACCGGAGGAGGTGGCCGTCGGGCCCAGCGACCTCGCCCGGCTCACCGCGGAGCTCGTGCGCCGGGCCGCCGCGACGGGCCTGCCCCGGCCGCACCGCCCGTGGTGTCCCGCCCTCCCCACCCGGCTGCCCGCCGAGGAGCTGCAGCGCCGTGCCGGGGAGGGTCCGGCAGGAAGGCTGCGGCTCGGCCTGCTGGACCGTCCGGACGCCCAGGCGCAGGAGCTCCTCGAGCTGGACCTGGACGCGGCGGGCGGCTGGCTCGCCGTGGGCGGGCCCCGCAGCGGCCGGACGACGTTCCTGCGGACGGCGCTCGCCGAGGGGGTCACCGCGCTCGGCCCGGAGCGGCTGCACGTCCACGTGCTCGACCACGGTGGTGGCGCACTCGCCGCCGAGGTGGCGGGCCTCCCGCACACCGGCACCGCGGTCGGTGCGGACGACGCGCTGAGGACGGTGCGGCTGCTGGACCGGCTCGCACAGGAGGTGGTCGCGCGCCGCGCCGCTCCGCCGGGCGGCCCGCGACCGCACCTGCTGCTGCTGGTGGACGGGGTGGAGTCGGTCATGGCGCAGCTGGACGAGTGTGATCCGGGACGGGGGTCGGCGGCGCTGCTCCGCCTGGTCCGGGACGGCGGGGCCGCCGGGGTGACGAGCCTGCTCACCGCCGACCGGGCCGCGCCGGGTGGCCGGCTGGCCAACGCGGTCGGCACCCGGCTGGTCCTGCCGCTGCCGGACCGGGCCGACTACGCCGTCGCCGGCATCGCGGCCCGGGAGGTGCCCGGGCGCCGGCCGCCGGGGCGTGCGCTGGTCGGCGAGGAGGCCGCCGAGTGCCAGCTGGCCCTGCCCCGCGGCCTGCCTCCGACCTGGCCGGACGCCCTCCCCAGCGCCGAGCGGCCGCTGTCGGTCCCCGAGCTCCCGGCCGCTCCCCTGCTGCCGCTGCCGGGGCCGCCCGGCTCGGGACACCCGCTGCTGCTCCCGGTCGGGCCGGGCGGCGACGACGGCGGGCTGCTCACCGTCGACCTGGCCCGGACCGGCGGCCTGCTCGTCGCCGGACCCCCCGGCAGCGGCCGGACGACGGCGCTGGACTCCTGGGCCGGTCACCTCGCCGCCGCGGGCGTCCCGGTCCTGCACGTGGTCGGGGGTGCCGGGGCGTCGGCGCCCGGGGCCGCGCCGAACCGGTTCCGCCTGGAGGGCACGGACCTCGCCGGCTGGCAGGAGTGGCTCGCCGGGCTGGAGAGCACCCCGGGCGCGGTGGTCGTCGACGACCACGCCGTGCTGGCCGCCTCCGCGGTGCTCGGCGCGCTCACCGCGGTCGAGGGCGTCCCCGATGTCGTCCTGCTCGTGGCCGGGACGGCCGCCGAACTGTCGGGCGCCTTCCGGGGGCCGGTGCCCGCCCTGCGGCGGCGCCGGACCGGGCTGCTGCTCTCCCCGGGTCCCGGGGACGCCGACCTGCTCGGCATCCGGCTCCCGCGAACGCCGGTACCCGCACGCCCCGGCTCGGGCTGGCTGGTGGTGGCGGGAGCCGCGCAGCGCGTCCAGGTGGCCCGCCGGCACCAGCCGGTGGCGGCGTGACCGGCCGGACGACGGCGTCACATCAGCTCGAGCAGCGTCCCGATCTCCTGGGTGGCGTACCAGGCGAGCTCGTGCCCCTCGGCCTGGTCCACGACGAACTGCGCATCCTCGCTGCCGAGGTCGGCCTCGAGGACGACGCCGACCGCTGCCCGGACGTCGTCCTCGGCCTCGGCGTCGTCGACGTGCGCACTGGCCACGTCGGCCAGGGCGACGGCGCAGGCGACCCGGACGGCGCCGCGGTCGGCGTCGGGGTCCTCGATGTCGCTGACCGCGGCGTCGGGGACGTCGGCGGCCAGCACGACCCGGCGGCGGGCCGCTGCGGGGTCGATGTCGACGAGCCGGAGGCTGGCCCGCGCGGCCGCCAGGAGGGCGGCGTACTCCAGCTCCTCCTCGTCGGCCCCGGCGTCACTGAGGGTGTAGAACTCCCGCAGACCCGGGGTGACCGCGAAGGCGGTGAGCGGGCCGGGGAGCCGCCCGTCGTCCACGAGGGTCCGCAGCACGCTCGTCGTGGCGGGCAGGTAGACACGCACCGGGCTGGCTCCTTCGTGCTGGGGGACCGCCCGACGGTATCCCGGCGTCCGGGCCGCCCTGCCAGCCCGGGCTCAGCCGGCGGTCTCGACCAGGGCGGCGAGCTCCTGCTCGATGAGGTCGGCGAGCACGTCGACGTCCCCGACGCCGTCGCGGTCGGCGTTCAGGCCGAAGAAGACGCACCGGTCGTAGCTGGTGATGCCCACCGACAGCCCCTGCCCCGGGGGCAGGGGCACCACGGGGAAGACCTCCAGCATCCGGGCGCCCGTCGCGTACAGGGGTACCTGCGGCCCCGGCACGTTGGTGATCACCAGGTTGGCCATCCGGCGGGACAGTCCGCGGGCCGCGCGGGCGCCGAGGGCGTGCAGCGTCGGCGGCGCGAACCCGGTGAGCGCGATGAGCGTGTCCGCGCCGACCGACCGGCTGTGCTGGCTCACCCCGCGCATCGCGAAGCTCAGCCGCGCCAGCCGGACCCGCGGGTTCGGCTCGCCGACCGGGAGGTCCACGAGGTAGCTCGCCACCCGGTTGCCCGGGGCCGCCTCCTCCTCGCCCTGCACGGACACCGGCACCAGCGCCCGCACCGAGGTCGAGCCGAGGACCGCCTGGCCCCGCGACAGCAGCCAGTCGCGCAGCGCCCCGGTCACCACGGTCAGCAGCACGTCGTTGACGGTTCCGCCGTGCGCCTTGCGCACCCGCTTCACGTCGTCGAGCTCGACCCGCGCCACCGCCACCCTGCGCTGGCTGCCGCTGGTCGCGTTCAGGGGGCTGTGCGGCGCCGGGAACAGCGCCGACCGCGCCGCCCGGACGGCTCCACCGGCCGCGCCGGCCAGTCGCGCGCCGGTGTCCCGGACATCGGTGACGGCGTGCCGCGCGGTCTCCACGACCGCCGAGGGGCGCTGCACGTACTCCCCCACCGCCTCGCCGACCAAGTGCAGGGCGCCGGGCAGCGGGCGGGGACGCCACTGCGCCGGCTCGGGGACGTACGTGTCGGGCGAGTCGTCGAGCAGGACCTGGCCGATGTCGACCGTGCCCAGCCCGTCCACCAGTGCCGGGTGCGTCTTCGTGATCACCGCGACCCGGCCCTCGGACAGGCCCTCCACGAGGTAGAGCTCCCAGAGCGGGCGACCGCGGTCCAGCGGTCGCGCGGCCACCCGGCTGACGAGGTCCAGCAGCTGGGCCTGCGTGCCCGGGCGGGGCACCGCGGAACGTCGCACGTGGTACTCGACGTCGAAGTCCGGGTCGTCGGCCCACACCGGGTTGGCCAGGTGGCCGGGCACCTCGAGGACCCGCTGCCGGTACCGCGGCACCAGCGGCAGCCGGGCCTCGACCAGCGAGGCGAGCGCGTCCAGGCCGCCCTCGGGCGGCTCGAGCACCAGCACGCCGGCCACGTGCAGCGGGTTGTCGGGCTTCTCCAGGTAGAGGAACGACGCGTCCAGGGTGGTCAGGCGCTCCACCTCAGGTCTCCTCCCGGTCGGGGTCCTCACGCTACGACGGGGCGCCACCCGGCGGACAGCCCCGCGGAGGGTGGCCTTCCTCGCCTCAGCCGGCGCGGCGGCGCAGTCGCGGGCGTCCTCGACCGGAGGCGGGCACCGGCACGCCGGTGAGCGCGGCGGCCATGGACCGCAGGCCGTCCCGCAGCGGGGACGACGGCGCCACCTCGGCCAGCGTGCGCCCCTCGGCCAGCGCTGCGTCGGTGGCACGGCGGTCGGCGGGGAGGAAGAAGCCCACCTCCCGGCCGGCGAAGCGCTCGAGGGCGTCGCCGATCTCGCGGCGGGGGTCCCCCGGCACCGGTCCCCGCCGCACCTGGTTGACGACCACGACCGGCTCAACGTCGGGGAGCACGTCCCGCAGCTCGCCGAGGGCCCGGATGCCGCGCTGCAGCGCCACGGGGTCCGCGCCGCTCACGCAGAGCACGGTGTCCGCGGCCTCGAGGACGGTGAGCGTCACGCCGTTGCGCCGCGGCGCCGCGGTGTCGAAGGAGAGCTCCTCGTCCTCCTCGATGCTGAAGGCGCAGTCCACCACGGTGAGCTCGGCGCTGCGGCGGAGCTCGTCGAGGACGGCGGCCACCGCGTGCGGCCGCAGCTCGGGCCAGCGGTCGGCGCGGGCCAGCCCGGTGAGGACACCCAGCCGCGGGCGCACGGCCCAGGCCAGGCGGCCGAGCGCCGCCTCGTCCAGGGTCCCGGCGGCCGCCTGCCGCGCCGCGCCGGCCAGCCCGGGTGACTCGTCGAGGAGGCCGAGCACCTGCGCCACCACGCCGCCGTAGACGTCGGCGTCGACCAGCAGCGTCGGCACGTCCAGGCGGGCGGCCTCGTCGGCCAGCCCCACGGCCACCGTGGTGCGGCCCGGCGCGCCGGTCGGCCCCCAGACCGCGACCACGCGGCCCCCGCCGGGCGACCGTTCCGGCGCCGGCTCCGGAAGCCCGTGGGCGGGCAGGGCGGCCCGCGGGTCGGCGATGTCCCGGCCCGCGGGCGGACCTCCCGCCACCGCCTCGCGCAGCGCGGAGGCGATCGTCTCCGGCTCGGCGTCGGCGGGCAGCACCCGTCCGATCCCGAGGGCGCGCAGCCGGTCGGCGGCCCGCTCGTCGCCGGGGTCGACCAGCCCGACGACGGCCACCCCGGCCGCCGCGAGCCGGGCGACGGCGTCCCCGTCGAGGCGACGCAGGTCCGCCGACAGGAGTGCGGCCTGTGCCGTCCCGGTGGCCGCGGCGGCCAGCAGCTCGGAGACGTCCACACACCGGCGGACGACGGTCACCCCGTGGTCGGCCCGGTCGAGGGCCCCCACCAGAGCGGACTCCCACCCGGCGCCGGTGACAGCGGTGAAGACCTGCAGCGCCATCAGGGCGTCCCGGTCCCCGGGACGGTGGACGCCGCCCCCGGCGTGGCCGACGGCGCCGCGGAGCGTGCGCCCGGCGGCGCGGCCGGGGCCGGGGGCGAGGTCGGTGGAGCGGTCGCGGCGGCGGGCGGAGCGGGTGCGGCGGTGGGCGGGGTGGGGAGGGCGGGCACGGCCGCGGTGGGCGCAGCGGCCGGAGGCGGCGCGGCGGACGAGGGGGCGGACTGCACCGCACCCCCGCTGGCGCCGTCGACCGAGTCGTGCACCACGACCACGAGCGGCCGGCCGCCGATCGCCGCCAGCACCACCGGCGCCCGGTCGGCCGGCACCGAGACGACGACCTGCACGGTGGTCGTCGCCGTCGACAGCACGCCCTCCGTCCGCCCCGAGATGGCCTGCACCGGCGCCGCCGCCACGACCAGCGAGACGCTGCCGTCGCCGGCTGCGGTGGCGCCGGCAGCGGGGTCGGCCACGGCGTAGACGTCGACGACCTCCCCGCGGTCCAGGCCCGGTGGCACGTACCCGGCCTGGACGGGCAGGGCCAGCTGCACCAGGTCGGCCGGCTCCTCCAGCGCCGTCCGGGGCAACAGCTCGCCGCCGCGCACGGCGCGGGCGAGGGTGCGGCCCTCGGGCCGGGTGCTCGTCGCGAGGTAGGCGCCGGCGACGTCGTCGAGCCGGACGTCCACGGCCACCAGGTCCCCGGCCGTGAGCACGGTGCCGGCGGCGAGATCGCCCGCAGCCGACCAGACCGGGACGGTGGCGTCGGCGGCCGCGACCACGCGGGCGCCCCCCAGCACCGAGCCGAGCACCAGCAGGACCCCCAGGACCAGCCGGAGGTCCAGCCAGCGCGGAGGCCGGACCCGTCGCGGTGCCGGCCCCGGCACAGTGGCGGTGCCCGGGGCGGTGGGCACGGTGCGCGTGGCGCTCACAGCCAGCGGTCCCTCCCTCAACACGGACGCCGCGGACACCCCGGGTGGGCCACGGTCGGACGGAGATGATGCGGCAGACGCGCCGATGGGTGCAGGCGCTGTCCACACGTTCGGGGTTGTGGACAGCGCGCATGCCACCCGGACGGGGCTGCCAGACTGTCGGGGACCGGACGGAGACCTGATGCCCACACCGCGGTTCCTGACCCTCGACGACGTGGCCGAGATCCTCAACGTCTCGTGGTCGCAGGCCTACGCGCTGGTGCGCCGCAAGGAGCTGATCGCCATCCAGATCGGCGGTCGCGGCCAGTGGCGGGTCGAGAACGAGGAGCTCGAGCGCTTCATCGCGCAGAAGTACGCGGAGGCGCGCGCCGGCACCGTCCCCGCGGAGCCCGCCGTCGAGGAGCAGGCCGAGCAGGACGACGCAGCGAGCAGCCGCGGAGCGCACGGCCGGGGCTGACCCCGCACACCGCCAGGTACTAGTCCAGGCCCGGCGCGAGAGTCCGCACCACCACGACCGCCGGCAGGGCGATCGCCCGCACCCCGCGCACGGCCGCCGCCCGCCGCGGCTGGTCGGCCGCGTGCTCGGCCAGCTCGACGTGGTCCGCGCCGACGCTGTCCACGGTGCCCACGTACACCGCCCCGTCGTCGAGGACGACCTGGACGACGCTGCGGTCGCGGGCCAGTCCGCGCAGCGCCCGTCGCAGGTCCATCCGCGCGCGGACCAGGCCCGGGTCCTCGGCCGCAGCCGTGCCCCGTCCGAGGCCGGCGACCGTCCGCACCGACGGAGTCGCCACGAGCACCTCCCGGCGGGCGTCGTCGGCCAGGAGCAGCCAGTCGGCACCCACCTCGACGAGGACGCCGGTCACGTCACCGGCGCCGCGGCACCGCAGGACCAGCGACCGGCCGAGTGCACCGGCCAGCCGGTCCACGAGCCGGACCGCGCCCGTCTCCACGCGTCGACGCGAGGCGTCCTCCGCCCGCTCGGCCGCGGCCTCCGCCTCGTCGAACTCCGCCCGCAGGTCGGCGAAGAGCCGCTGCCATCGCATGGTTTCCACACTACTGGATGCATGATCTTGCGTTTGGTCGCATTTGGATGGTTTGGTCATGCGGCACATCGACGAGTCGAGGAGGAGACATGTCGATCCGGCGACTGCTCGGGACGGCGGCGGCGATGGCCGCTGCCGCTGCCTGCCTCCGCCTGGTCACCCCTGACCTCGGAGCGGTCCGGGACGCCGGCATCGACCTGCAGCGCGCCGTCGACACCGCCGGCGCGGACACGGTCCTGCTGGCCGGGGTCGCAGCACTCGCCTGGGCCGTGTGGCTGTGGGGCGCCCTCGGTCTGACCCTCACAGCGCTGTCCGCACTGCCGGGCGTCGCGGGCGCCCTGGCGCGGGCACTGGCCCGGTGCGTGCTGCCGGCCGGAGCGCGCCGCGCGGCGGCCCTGGCCCTCGGCGTGGGGCTGGTCACGGGGGGCCCGCTGCTGGCCGGCTGTGCCACGACCTCGGGCACACTCCCCCAGACCATGGCCGTCGCCTCCGCGGAGGGACCCGCCTCCTCCGCGCCGGGCCCGGTCGCGGACTGGCCGGGCACGCCGGCTCCCGACGCGGCACCCGAGGGGCCCACGATCCCGGACTGGCCGGTGCCGGCTGTGGGCGACCACGTCGTCCTGCGTGGTGAGTGCCTGTGGGACATCGCCGCCGGCGACCTCGTGCGGCGGACCGGCGGCACCCCGACCGACGGCGAGGTCGCTGCCGCCGTCGACGCCTGGTGGCAGGCCAACGCCGCCGTCATCGGCCCCGACCCCGATCTCCTGTTGCCAGGCCAGGTGCTGCGCCCGCCTCCGGCGTCCTGACGCCGCCCGCCCCTCCCACCGACGAGCCCCGGAGCCCCCGATGACCGCGCCCGCCGCCCCCGTCCAGCCCGCCGTCGACGCCCCCGCACCCGAGACCGGCCCCCAGCCGCTGCGCGCGGCGACGCTGCGGCTCACCGTCGTCCCGACACCGCAGCCGCCACTGGACCCGCAGCCGGTACTCCGGCTGGTGCTGCCCGGCGCCGCGGTTCCGCGGGTACCGCACCGGCCCGGTCCGCGACCGCGCCCGGAGGACCCGCCCGCGGGGTTCGTCCCGGGCTTCGAGCCGACCTGGTCGACGCGGGCCGACCTCCCCGACCCACGGATCGCCGGCCGTCGGCTGCTGACCCTCACCCTGGAGGCGCTGGCCGGCCGGAGGCCGCTGACCCAGGTGCAGCCGCTCACCGCCCTCGGCGTCTACACCGCCCTCACCAGCGGCCGACGGCCCCGGTGGTGTGCCGGCGGGACCGCTCCGGTGCTCCTGGGTCCGGTGCACGTCTGTGAACCGGTCGACGGGGTGGCCGAGGTCAGCGCGGTGGCCCGCCGCTCGGGCCGGGCGCACGCGGTCGCGGCCCGGCTCGAGGGCATCGACGGCCGGTGGCGGTGCACGGCGCTGCAGATCGGCTGACCGCCCGTCCCGGGTCCTCTCTCAGTTGCGCGAGGGCGCCCCGTGGCAGGACTTGTACTTCCGGCCCGAGCCGCAGGGGCACGGCGCGTTGCGGGCCGGCTCCTTGGTGCCGGTCACGGTCGCGGTCTTGGCCGCCTTGGCCGGCCCGCTCTCCTTGGGCGAGGCGTCCAGGCTCGGTGCCGAGTAGCTGAGCTGGTCGGAACGGTGCGGGTCGTCGAGGCCCTTCACCGTCAGCTGCGGCCCGGTGCCCGAGGACACCGGCTCCTCGACCTCCGGAGTCGCCGGGGCGGCCTCCGGCGCGGCGTGCCGCGCCCGTCGGGCCGAGGAGCTCCGGCGCGCGGCCGGAGCCGGTGCGGGAGCCGCAGCCGGTGCGGGAGCCGCAGCCGGGGCCTCGGGGGACGGCGCAGCGGCGGCCGGGGCGACGCCATCGCCCTCGACGGGAGCGGGGGCAGGAGCCGGCTGCGCGGGCGCCGGGGCGGGGGCCGACGCAGCCGGTGCCGGAGCGGCCGGAGCCGGAGCGGGCGCCGCCGCGGCCTGGGCCGCCCGCGCGGCCGCCGCCTGACGGGCCAGCACCCGCGCCGTCCCCTCCTGGGCGGCGGCCAGCGCCTTCGCCTCGGCCTCGGCCTGCTTGGCCTGCGCCTCGGCGTCCTGCTGGGCCTTGGTCTTGACCTCCAGGTTGAACAGGAAGCCGACCGACTCCTCCTTGATGCCGTCGAGCATCGTCATGAACATGTCGTAGCCCTCGCGCTGGTACTCCACGACCGGGTCGCGGTTGGCCATCGCGCGCAGGTGGATGCCGGCCCGCAGGTAGTCCATCTCGTAGAGGTGCTCACGCCACTTGCGGTCCAGCACGCTGAGCAGCACCCGCCGCTCGAGCTCGCGCATGACCTCGGCGCCGAGGGACGCCTCCCGCTCCTCGTAGGCGCGGTGCACGTCGTCCAGCAGCTCGCGCTTGAGGACGTCGGCGGTGAGCGCCGCCTGGTCGCCGTCGGCGACGCGGTCGATCAGCTCGTCGCGGTCCAGGCCCACCGGGTAGAGCGCCTTCAGACCGGTCCACAGCTGTTCGAGGTCCCAGTCCTCGGCGTAGCCCATCTCGGTGGCGCCGTCGACGTAGGCGCTGATGACGTCGTCGACCATCGTGCGGACCTGCTCGTGCAGGTCCTGTCCGTCGAGCACCTTGCGCCGCTCGGCGTAGATGACGGTGCGCTGGCGGTTGAGCACCTCGTCGTACTTCAGGACGTCCTTGCGGACCTCGAAGTTCTGCTGCTCCACCTGGGTCTGCGCCGACAGGATCGCCCGGCTGACCATCTTCGACTCGATGGGCTGGTCGTCGGGGACCCGCAGCGTCGTCATCATCGACTCGAGCATCGGGCCGTTGAACCGCCGCATGAGGTCGTCGCCCAGTGACAGGTAGAAGCGGGACTCACCCGGGTCGCCCTGCCGGCCCGACCGGCCGCGCAGCTGGTTGTCGATGCGCCGGCTCTCGTGCCGCTCGGTGCCCAGCACGTAGAGGCCGCCGGCCTCGGTGACCTGTTCGTGCTCGGCCCGCACCTGCTCCTTGGCCTTCTCGAGCGCGCTGTCCCAGGCCGCCTCGTAGTCCTCCGGAGTCTCCGCCGGCGACAGGCCGCGGGCGCGCAGCTGCTCGTCGGCGATGAAGTCCGGGCTGCCGCCGAGCTGGATGTCGGTGCCGCGGCCGGCCATGTTGGTGGCCACGGTGACCGCGCCGAGCCGGCCGGCCTGGGCGACGATGTGCGCCTCGCGCGCGTGGTTCTTGGCGTTGAGCACCTCGTGCTTGATGCCGCGCTGCAGCAG
The DNA here is from genome assembly GCF_054050015.1 of Geodermatophilus sp. SYSU D01176. Taxonomy (NCBI): domain Bacteria; kingdom Bacillati; phylum Actinomycetota; class Actinomycetes; order Geodermatophilales; family Geodermatophilaceae; genus Geodermatophilus; species Geodermatophilus sp. SYSU D01176. The sequence goes on from NZ_JBJGYN010000030.1 coordinate 50,302, forward strand.
CAGCTTGGACAGGACCTCGGACTTCTCGACGCTGGCCGTGCCGACCAGCACCGGCTGGCCGGCCTCGTGCCGTTCGGCGATGTCGTCGATGACGGACTCGAACTTCGCCTTCTCCGTCTTGTAGATGACGTCGGGGCGGTCCTCGCGGACCATCGGCCGGTTCGTCGGGATCGGGACGACGCCCAGCCCGTAGGTCTGCGAGAGCTCGGCCGCCTCGGTCTGGGCGGTGCCGGTCATCCCGGAGAGCTTCTCGTAGAGCCTGAAGTAGTTCTGCAGGGTGATCGTGGCGAGCGTCTGGTTCTCGTCCTTGATCTGCACCCGCTCCTTGGCCTCGATGGCCTGGTGCATGCCCTCGTTGTAGCGCCGGCCGGCCAGCACGCGGCCGGTGAACTCGTCGACGATGAGCACCTCGCCGTTGCTGACGATGTACTGCTGGTCGCGGTGGTAGAGCTCCTTGGCCTTGAGCGCGTTGTTCAGGAAACTGATCAGCGGGGTGTTGGCCGCCTCGTAGAGGTTCTCGATGCCGATCTGGTCCTCGACGAACTCCACGCCCTCCTCGGTGATGGCGACCGTGCGCTTGGCCTCCTCCACCTCGTAGTGGACGTCGCGCTGCATGAGCGGGGCCAGCCGGGCGAACTCGGTGTACCAGCGGTGCATCGCCGGGTCGCCGGCCGGGCCGCTGATGATCAGCGGCGTGCGGGCCTCGTCGATGAGGATCGAGTCGACCTCGTCGACGACGGCGTAGTGGTGCCCGCGCTGCACGAGGTCGGCCTTGCTCCAGGCCATGTTGTCGCGCAGGTAGTCGAAGCCGAACTCGTTGTTCGTGCCGTAGGTGATGTCGCAGGCGTACTGCTCCCGCCGGTGCGCCGGGCGCTCGCCGGAGAGGATGACGCCGACCGACAGGCCGAGGAACCGGTGCACCCGGCCCATCCACTCGGCGTCGCGCTTGGCCAGGTAGTCGTTGACCGTGACCACGTGCACGCCCTGGCCGGAGAGGGCGTTGAGGTAGGCGGGCAGCACGCCGGTCAGCGTCTTGCCCTCACCGGTGCGCATCTCGGCGATGTTGCCCAGGTGCAGCGCGGCACCACCCATGACCTGCACGCGGAAGTGCCGCTGGCCGAGCGTCCGGGTGGCGGCCTCGCGGACGACGGCGAAGGCCTCCGGCAGGAGCTGGTCGAGGGTCTCCCCCTCCTCCAGGCGCTCCTTGAACTCGTCGGTCTTGGCGCGCAGCTCCGCGTCGGTGAGGTCGGCAGTTTCGTCCGCCAGCGACTCGACCGCGTCGGCGATCTTGTTCAGCCGTCGGAGGATCTTGCCCTCACCGGCACGGAGGATCTTCGAGAACACCACCGGTCCAGCGTAGGCGGTGATGACGGTCGGACCAGGCAGCCGACAATGCCCGGGTGGCGCACGACCTCGACGACCTGCCGGCCGGCCTGCTCACCTTCCTCACCGAGCGGCACCTGGCCACGCTGACCACGCTGCGCGCCGACGGGAGCCCGCACGTCGTCCCGGTGGGGGTGACCTACGACGCGGCCACCCGCACCGCCCGGGTCATCACCTCGGGCACGTCGGCCAAGGCGCGGCACGTGCGCGACGGCCGGTCGCGGGTCGCGGTCTGCCAGGTCGACGGCCGCCGCTGGGTCACCCTCGAGGGGACGGCGGTGGTGCGCGACGACCCGCCCGCGGTCGCCGACGCCGAGCAGCGCTACGCCCGGCGCTACCGCACCCCGCGGGAGAACCCGGCGCGGGTGGTCCTGGAGATATCGGTCGACCGGGTGCTCGGCAACGCCTGACCATCGGGCATGGACCTCGACCTCACCGGCGTCGACCTGGCCGCCGAGGTGATCCGCACCGAGCGGCTGGTGCTGCGCCCGTTCCGCCCGGACGACGCAGCACCGGTGTTCCGCGCCTGCCAGGACCCGGAGATCCGGCGGTGGCTCCTCGCCCTCCCCTCGCCGTACACGCCCGCGGACGCGGAGGCGTTCGTCACCGGGGTGGCCGTGGCCGGCCGCGCGGAGGGCCACGCGCTGCACACGGCGATCGAGGCCGACGGCGAGTTCGTGGGCGCCAGCGGCCTGCACCACCTCGGCGACCCGCGGCGGCTCGGGCCCGAGATCGGCTACTGGGTGGCGCCGTGGGCGCGGCGCCGCGGGTACGCGGCCGAGGCCGCCGGGGCGCTGGCCGAGTGGGCGCTGTCGCGCGGTGCGCCCCGCGTGCACCTGCTGACCGACGTCGCCAACGTCCCCTCGCAGCGGGTGGCCGAGCGGGCCGGCTTCAGCCGCGAGGGCGTCGTCCGCTCGTGCCTGGGCTACCGGGACCGCGCCCGAGCCGACGCGGTCCTGTTCGGCCGCGTGCGGGGCGAGTGAGCGGGGCCGGGGCGCGCCGGCTGCGCGCCCCGCCCCGGGCGGTCACGCGCGGGCCGCCGCGGCCTCGGCGGCCTGGCGCTCGACGACGCCGTTCGGAGGCGCGTCGACCAGGCGGATGAGGCCGTAGTCGTAGGCGTGCCGGCGGTAGACGACCGTCGGCTGGCCGGTGTCCGCGCACAGGAAGAGGTAGAAGTCGTGGCCGACCAGCTCCATCTCGTGGAGCGCCTGGTCGACGTGCATCGGTGTGGCCGGGTGGTGCTTCTCCCGCACGATCCGGCCGGGGAGGTGCTCGTCGAGGTCGGTGACGTGCGGCCCCTCCTCGAGCTGCCGGTCGCGGTCGAAGGACTCCAGGACGTCGGTGTCGGGGGCGCTGCCGCCGACCCGCACGCTGGCCGGGGTCCGGCGTCCGTGGTGCACGCGGCGGCGGTCGGCGGCCTTGCGGAGCCGGTGGTCGAGCTTCCCGGCGGCCAGGTCCAGCGCCGCGTAGAAGTCCGGCGCGGCGGCCTCGGCGCGGATGACCGGGCCCTTGCCGCGGAGGGTGATCTCCACGCGCTGGCACTTGCCGGACTGGCGCGGGTTCTTCTCGTGGAAGAGCTCCACGTCGATGCGCAGGATCTTCAGCTTGCCGTCGAAACGGTCGGACTGGCCGACCTTGTCCTCGACGTGCTGTCGGTAGTGCTCGGGGACTTCGACGTTGCGGCCACGGACCACGATCTCCATGAGACCTCCCGGTCGGTCGGGTTGTGATCGAGCCCACGCTAGTCCCCGTTCCCGGGTCCCGACAGTTGACCTCTCAGCCCTCGGGGACGCGCCGTCCGGGCCGCGTGGGGAGTCGCTCCGGAGGGTCGCCGCGGGGTCGCCGCGACGACCGCGGCGAGCACCGGGGACCCCGCTGGGCCGGCGGCCGGCGCGAGCACCGCGGCCGCCTCGGTGAGCGTCGCGCCGCTGGTCACGACGTCGTCGACCACCACGAGCACCGCGCCGGCGGGGAGCTCGGGCGGCCCGGGTCGCAGCGCGAAGGTGCCGGCCAGGTTGGCCCGCCGCTGCGCCGCCGAGAGCCCCGCCGAGTCCGCGGCGCGCCCGCTGCGGCGCAGCAGCCGGGCCTCGGCCGCCGGGACGCCGGCCGCCCGGAGCTCACCGACCGCGCGGGCGGTCAGTTCCCGGACGTGGTCCCGGCCGCGGGCGCGCAGCGCCGCGGCGCCGCTGGGGACCGGGACCAGCCGGACCGGTCCCGGGCGCGCGGACAGCCCCGCGAGCACCCCGGCGACGGCCAGTGCCAGCGCGGCGCCGAGCGGGCCGGCCAGCTCGGCCCGCCCGCGCTCCTTGAACGCGTTGACCGCCGGGCGCACGGGCCCGGCGTAAGCGCCGGCGGCCACCGTCGGCGGGAAGCCCGCCGGGAAGCGGCGCGGCTGGGCCAGGTGCGGGACGGCGAGCAGCGCGGCGCACCGCCGGCAGAGGACGGCGCCCGGGACGCCGCACCCGGCGCACTCGCGCGGCAGCAGCAGGTCGGCCAGCGCCGCGAGCACCCCGCCGTCCACTCCCCCAGCGTCGCGCCCGGTACCCGCCCGGCCCACGGCCGCACGAGATCTGTGGACGGGGAGCATGCCCCGGCGTCTCAGTCCTCCGGCCCCTCGCAGGGTCCCGCCGCGAGCCTGCGAGTTGCGTGGGGCGACGGGGTCCTCTGTCAGCCGGGGTAGAACGGCTCGGTGCCCGGCTGCGGCTGCTGGCCGCGGACCAGGGTCACCCAGGTGCCCCCGGCGACCTGCCACTCCCAGATCGTGCCGCCGGCGCTGACCAGCGGTGGGCGCTCCGGCGCGGCGGCGACCTGGGTGGCCTGGCTCGGCAGGCCCGCGGTGGCCACCGGCGCGAGGTCCCAGCCGTCGACACCGACGACGTAGGGCACGGTCCGGTCCTCACCCGGGTCCCCGGCCAGCACCAGCAGGCTGCCGGAGGTCCGCCACGCCACGTCGACCACCTGGCCCAGCGCCGGCGCGACCTCGCGCCAGTCCCGCAGCGCCACCGGGCCGTCGTCGGAGCGCACCACGGTGCCGACGTGCAGGCTCTGCCGCTGGCCGTTCTCCACGACGACCGCGGCCCGGACCCCGTCGGGTGAGAGCTGCAGCGCCGTGGCCCGGCCCAGGCCCGGCAGCGTGACGGCGTTGACCGCCTGCGGTGGCCCGCCGGCGGGCACCCGCACCACCGTCGCGCCGTCGCGGACCACCCAGAACTCCTGGCGGGTGGGAGCGACGGTCGGCACGGTGAGCGTGCTGCCGGGCAGCACGGGGGCGAGCTCGCCCCCGTAGTCCCCGCTCAGCAGGGTCGCCCCGCCGTCCCGCTGGGTCACCCCCACCATCTGGGTCAGCTCGCCGGTGCTCGGGTCGGTGGCGACCGCGGCGCTGGACAGCCCGTAGGCCCCTCCACCGGCCGGGCCGGGTGCCGGCGCGGGGGCGTCGGTCGCCGTCCAGAGCGCGCCGTCGAGCAGGAAGTGACCGACCGCGTCGACCGGGGCGGCATCGGAGTCGAGCGCGCCCCAGGTGTCGACGGTCTGCACCGCCGGCACGCCGTCGAGGACCAGCGGGTCGCCGTCGACGAGGATCTCCACCGAGCGCACCGACGGCAGCTGGCCGAGGGTCCACACCAGCTGGGCGGACAGGTCGGCCAGCCGGTCCGGCGGCGCGTCGGCGATGCCGGTCAGGTCCACCGTCACCGCCTGGGCGGAGACGGTCACCGTGCTGCCCAGCGCGGCGTCCTCCAGCGCTGGGTCGTCCAGCGCGTTGCGGACTCCGGCGGCCAGCACCGCCGAGGGTCCGGCGAACAACCCCTCGACCAGCACCGTCGGTTGGGCCTCCCCGCTGATCAGGTACCGCGGGTCGGGGACCACGCGCCGCCCGGTCGGGTCGAGGAAGTACAGGTCGCGCCGCTCGTAGAGCCGCTCGAAGTCCGGCTCGAGCATGAGCAGCCCGTCGGGCGGGTCGCTGATCCGCCACTCGCCGTCGACCTGCTCGAGGCGGAACTCCCGCGAGTAGACCTCCTGGCCGCCCACGGTGAACCCGCCGCGCTGGTCGATCGTGCCGACCAGCTCGCCGGTCACGACGACGGTGCCGGCGTCGGTGGTGACGGTGGCGTAGTCGGCGCCGAGCAGGGTGATGCCCGCGTCGTCCGACCAGGAGCCACGGGGCTCGGGGGCCAGGTGCTCGCGCGCCACGGGGTGGCCGCGCACCGTGCTGGCGGCGGCGTCGAGGAAGCCGCGGACGATCTCCTCCGGGGTGGCGCCGGGTTCCGGCGCGAGCGGCTCGATGCCGACCGGGGTCTCCTCGCGCGGTGGCGCCTGGGTGATCTGCGCGACCGGCGTGCTCGTCGGGACGGTGGAGCAGGCGCTCAGCAGCGCCGCGAGCACCGCGCCCAGGACGGTGCCCCGGCGGGTCACGGCTCCTCCGCGGGACGCCGCAGGGCGGCCGGCCGCAGCGGCAGCGGCGAGCTGGTCAGGTCGGCGCCCGCGGCCAGCGGCAGGGTGAGCCGGAACTGGGCGCCGGCGCCGGGCTGCCCCCACACCTGCAGCCAGCCGCCGTGCAGCCGGGCGTCCTCCAGGCTGATCGACAGCCCCAGCCCGCTGCCGCCGACGGTGCGCACCCGCGAGGGGTCGGCGCGCCAGAAGCGGTCGAACACGTGCTGCGCCTCGGCCGAGGTGAGCCCCACGCCGTGGTCGCGGACGGTGACCGCCGCTGCCGTCCGGTTGGCCGCCCAGGTGATCTCCACCGGTTTGCCGCTGCCGTGCTCGATCGCGTTGCCGACGAGGTTGCGCAGGATCCGCTCCACCCGGCGGGCGTCGACCTCGGCGATGACGTCCTGCCCGGGGCCGGACACGCTCAGCCGGCAGCCGTGCCGCTCGGCGAGCGCCGACATCCCCGCCGCCACGCGTCGCACGAGCGCGCCGAGGTCGGTCGGCTCCCAGTCGAGGACGGCGGCGCCCGCGTCGTAGCGGCTGATCTCCAGCAGGTCGGTGAGCAGCACCTCGAAACGGTCCAGCTCGGTGTGCATCAGCTCGGCGGAGCGGGCCACGTGCGGGGGGAAGTCCGCGCGCGACTCGTAGAGCACCTCGGCGGCCATCTGCACGGTGGTCAGCGGCGTGCGCAGCTCGTGCGAGACGTCGGAGGTGAAGCGCTGCTGCAGCTGCGAGAGCGACTCGAGCTGGGTGATCTGCCGCTGCAGGCTGTCGGCCATCGCGTTGAAGCTGGTCGCGAGGCGGGCGAGGTCGTCCTCGCCGCGGACGGCCATCCGCTCCTCGAGCTGCCCCTCCGCCAGCCGCTGCGCGGTGCCCGCCGCCCGGCGCACCGGGTCGACCACCAGGCGGGTCACGAGGACGGCGATCCCGACGACCAGCAGGGTGAGGGCGATGCCGCTGATGACCACCGTGGTGCGGAACAGCGACAGGCTCTCCGCCTCCTGGTCCAGCGGGAAGGCGTAGTACAGCTCGATCCGCTCGGCGCTCCCCGCACCGGTGGGCACCGGGGCGCCGACGAGGTAGGTCGGCCGGGCCTGCCCGCTGCCGTCGGGGACCATCGCGTACTGCGCGTACTGGCCGCCGGAGGCGACCCCGGCCCGCAGCTCGGCGGGGATGGCCGGGTAGATGCCGCGCTGGCTGACCGCGGGCGGCCGCTCGGAGTCCCCGGTCCGGTAGACCATGACGACCTCGAAGTCGCCGGCCGGACCGCTGCGCTCGCGCAACTGGCGGACGGTGCGGTCCAGGGTCGCCCGCACGCTCGCCCCGTCGCCGGCGGCGATGCCGGCCACCTCGTTCTGCGCGTAGATGACGCCGGTCTGCACCTGGTCGATGGCCGCCTGCTCCTTGACCGACAGCAGCTGGTCGCGGATCTGGCTGAACAGCACCAGGCTCACGATGACCACCACCGTGCCGGCCACGAGCATGGTGATCGCGCCGATCCGGACGTGCAGCGACGAGCGCCAGGCGGCCACCGCCCGCGCGGCCAGCCGCTGCGCCAGCAGGCGGGTCCGGGCCGAGCGCCGGAGCAGCCCGCGGCGCAGCGCGCCCAGGTCCGCCGGCGACGGCCGCCGGCGCGCCGGCGCGCCGGCGGTCCCGGAGGACGACGAGGCGCCGGACGGCGCGTCGGCCGCACGGGACGCCGGCCGCGTGGTGCTCACGGCCGCGTTCCGGTCCACATCCCGCCCGGCGCGGCCGGGCCGCCCGCAGCGCCGGTCACGGTGCCCATCGGTTCGCCTCCGTGACGCGCTCCGCTCCTCGCTCGCAGAGCTCGCTGCGATGCTCACGCGCCTGTCGGCTCACGGTGCACCTCGGTTCGCCTCCGCGACGCGCTCCGCTCCTCGCTCGCAGAGCTCGCTGCGATGCTCACGCGCCTGTCGGCTCACGGGGGGCCGGCCTTGTAGCCCACCCCGCGCACGGTCAGCACGATCTCCGGCTTCTCCGGGTCCCGCTCGATCTTGGCCCGCAGCCGCTGCACGTGGACGTTGACCAGCCGGGTGTCGGCGGCGTGTCGGTAGCCCCACACCTGCTCGAGCAGCAGCTCGCGGGTGAACACCTGACGCGGCTTGCGGGCCAGGGCGACCAGCAGGTCGAACTCCAGCGGGGTCAGCGCGATCGGCACGCCGTCCCGGGTGACCTGGTGCGCCGGCACGTCGATCTGCACGTCGCCGATGCTCAGGTTCTCGGCCTGCCCGGTCTCGCCGCGGCGCAGCTGCGCGCGCACCCGGGCCACCAGCTCCACCGGCTTGAACGGCTTGGTGACGTAGTCGTCGGCGCCGGCCTCCAGCCCCTGGACGACGTCGATGGTGTCGCCCTTGGCGGTGAGCATGACGATCGGGACGGTCGACTGGGTGCGGATGTCCTGGCAGATCTGCAGGCCGTTGCGGCCGGGCAGCATCAGGTCCAGCAGCACGATGTCGGGCCGGGTCTGCTGGAACGCCCCCACCGCCCGGTTGCCGTCGGAGACGAAGGCGGGTTCGTAGCCCTCGCGCCGCAGCACGATGCCGAGCATCTCGGCGAGGGCGGCGTCGTCGTCGACGACCAGGACACGGCCGCGGCTGGGCCCGTTCTGGGCAGCGGTGGGTGGCACGACGCCCATTCTGCGCTGCTCCCGGACGGAAACGGCGACACCCGCCCGGAGTGTGCTCCGGACGGGTGTCCTCCGTGGCCATCCCGGTCGGCCCGGTGGCGTACTCCCTCGGCGACCTCGCCGGGCCCGCCCGGTCCCCGAGCGGCTGAGGAGACCTCGCCGGACGATCAGCTCAGCTGGTCGTCTCGCGTCCTGGGGGCCCCCGGCCCCGGGGGCACGTCCCCCCCCCCCGAGCGGGGGTGGTACTAAAACGGGTTGTCGGGGGGCTTTAAGATTTAGGAGTTGG